>NZ_JBFUMO010000192.1:0-9894 GCF_054049355.1 Roseateles sp. P5_E11
GCGCCGCACTGGCCGCGGCGGGCATGCCGTCCGCCACCGCGACCACGCGCCCTGCCTGCGGCAGAGTCAGGCGGTTATCCACGCCACGCACGCCCTGTGGGGCTCCGGCCAGCACCGTGGCGCGCTCCTTGGCGGCCGCATCGGGGGCCGGGCCTTCCAGACGCACGATGCCGCCTGTCGTCGTCACCTCAATCCGCGGCGCGCTGAGGGCCGGGTCGGCAGCAAGCGCCGTCTTGACCTTGAGACTGATGCCCGTGTCATCGATGGCCGTGCCAACGCCGTCCACGGCGCTGCGCGAGGCCTCGACGGCCGCGTTCTGAGAATCCGTGACCGTTTGACCGATGCGATGGCCGAAGTTGCGCACGCTCGCAATCGCGTCATCGAGCTGGGTGCCCGGGGTGCGGGAGTCTTGCAGGGTGGCAACGGTGATCGCCGTGATAGCGGCGCCCAGGCCCAGTGCGAGGAGCCAGGCGCCAGCGCTAGAGCGCCTGCGAGGTCTCTCGTCGTCGCGCAAGCGGCGTACGGGCGGTGCGACGGCAGGATCGGTGGACTCACCATAAGGCGGCAGACGGGCGCGCCAGTCGTCGGCGTGGGGGCTTGTGACGGGTTTCATGGCGATCTCCTGACGGGCCCGGTGGGCCTCACGCTGCAAGTCTGGCTGGCGGCCATGGCCCCACCCGTCAGCGAGTGCAGTCGCAGGCTGTAGGACCGCGCGCCACTGCATCGGCGCGTGCATGCGGGCTTCCCGTTGTCCGATAGCTGCTACTGCCGCAGGCCGACACCGCCGATGAAGCTCGCCACCCATCATCCGACTCATCAAACCTTGAAGTGCTGCGCCATGAATCTCCGCCTGCTCTTCCCGCTGCTCGGCCTGTCTCTCGTCCAAGGTGTTCATGCCCAGGGTGCGCCAGCCAGTAGCGGTATGGGCGCTGGTATCGGTCTGGCCAGCCAAGCGACGCCGCAATACGCATCGGACCCCGAGCTGAACTGGCGCGACCCGCAATGGCTCAGTCGCCAGCGCGAACGCTCGCGCTGGCGCTATCAGCTGGGGCTCGAACAGCAACTTCGCTCACCCGCGCAGCTCGGGCCGCAAGCCGCCGTGCGCGAGGCCCTGTGGGCTGGCGTCAGCTACAACTTCAACACCAGGTTGAGCGGCGGTGTGGAAACACCGGTCTGGCAGCGTGACAGCGGCTGGGCATCGCGCATGGCTTTCGAACGCCCAAAGGGAGAAGGCTTGACTGGCTTGCGCGGTGCGTTCTCGTACCAGCTGAGTTCACAAAGCCGGCTGACGTTGCGCCCGCAGGCCCGCCGCGTCATGCTTAGCTATTCAGCGACCTGGTGAACGGCAAAGCGGGCGCCTGAGCGCCCACCTGTCATCGACCGTCGGTTGGGTTGACTACGCCATCTGCGGAGATCGCCCGGCAGCCAGATCGGCGCAATAGTTGATCAGTTCGTCGAGCTGGCGGCACTTATCGAACACGCGCTCTGCGCCCAGTGTGGCGCAYCGGCGGCGCATGTCCTCGGTCGCGTAATTGGTCAGCACGATGCGGCGCGCCGCCATGCCCAAACGCTGGGCCGCACGCAGCACGCCCAGACCGTTGCCGGAATTCAGGAAGATATCGACGATGACCACATCGGCCTTCTGGGCGGCCTCTCGGCTCATCCAATGCACGGCCGACTCCTCATCGCCGGCGCTGCCGATGACTTCGACGTTGGCCATTTCCTCGAGCGTGCCCGCCAGGTTCTCGCGGATAACCGGGCTGTTCTCGACGAGAAACGCGCGCAACACGGGCATGGATAACTCCAGTTCAGGCACGCGCCATCCAGTCCTTCAACTCGTCGGCGTGCTCTTCCTCGTCAGCCAGGATGTCCTCCAGCAGGCGCCGGGTCGTGGAATCCTTGTCCCCGACGAGGCCGATCATCTGCCGGTAGCTCTCGACAGCAACCCGCTCGGCGATGAGGTTGGACTTGATCATGGCCTTGAGATCGTTGACGCCGTCGTAGTCCGCGTGGCTGCGCTCAGGCAGGCCCACAGGGTTGAAGTCGGGTTCGCCGCCCAGCTGCACGATGCGCTCGGCCAGCCGGTCGGCATGGCCCAGCTCCGCATCGGCATGGACGAGAAATTCCGCAGCAATGCTGGGCGACTCCAGCCCCGTGGCCATGAAGTGGTGCCGGCGGTAGCGCAGCACGCAGATCAGCTCGGTGGCCAAAGCACCGTTGAGGAGGCCGACGATGTCTTCACGCCACGGCCCGTAGGCCGGCGTGACCGCGCCATCATCGAGATGACCGCGCGCCGCCTCCAGGCCGGCCTCATCCAGTTGCAGAGGCCTTTGCTTGTCAACCATTGCGTGCCACCACGAGCTGGTTGTCCACTGAGCGAACACCGTTCACGGCGGAGGCCAGCGTCGTCGCGCGAGCCTGCGAGCCGGCGTCGGGGGCCGTACCGACCAGCGTGACGCGGCCGTCCTCGGCTCGCACGTCGATCTTGGTGGCCTTGAGCCTGTCATCGGCCATCAGCGCGGCGTTGATCTTGGTGACGATGGTCGCGTCGGTGGCGGCGTCAGCAGCGGCCGCAGTCGCGTCCTTCAGCTTGGTCTCAGCCTTGTCCACGGCTTGGCGGGCATCGGTCTTGGCCTCGTTACCGGCCTGCTTGGCGTCGGCAATCGCGCCGTCGAGCTTCTGGCCGGCAGTGCGTTCGTCGTTCTGCTTGCTGCAGGCGGCCAGGGCGGCGACCAGGGCCAGGGCGGCAATCAGCGGCGTGCGGGGGGTGGGGATGCGGTTCATCATGCGTCCTTTCTTCATCGCTGAAGGTGTTGGGAAAACGATGTGGGCAACTGTGGCGGCTGCGCCTGCGGCGCGGCGGCAGCCACGGCGCCTATCGGGTGTCGGACAACGCCGACGCGTTGCCAGTGGCGCATTTCCTCGCCACGGCGAACGTTCTGTTGAAGGAGGTCGACAAAGGCCGTCAGCAAGGCGGCGCCAAGTGCGGCGCTGAGGGCCAGCACCAGCCAAAGCGGCGGGAGGAGACGGGCCAAGGTATCGGCCAGGGTTTTCATCACTCGCTCCATGGTCTGCGTGACCTGAGCCGACTTTGCAAAAAACCGATGGCTCTGGCTACCGGCCACATTCGTGTGGGCCCGTAGGACAAGCGGCCGGCCTATACCCCTTGTAGGACAGCGCTGATCGCGCACGCCGTTTGCCCTCGCTACGCTTTACTCGTTATCACAACTGATTCGGAGCGCAACATGATTCGCATTGGCATCGTTGACGACCACGCCATCGTGCGGTCCGGCCTGCGTCAGTTCCTCGGCGAAAACGTCGACCTGCGCGTGACAGGCGAGGCCGGCAACGGCCGCGACGCGCTCGAGCTGGCGCGCACCGGCGAGGTCGATGTCTTGTTGATGGACATCTCCATGCCCGGGCAGAGCGGCGTGGATGCCTTGTCGGCCATCAAGACCCGCTTCCCCGAGTTGCCCATCCTCATCCTCAGCGGCTTCCCCGAGACGCACTACGCCACGGCGCTGCTGCGCCAGGGCGCCAGCGGCTATCTGAACAAGGAGTGCGATCCGGAGGAGATCGCCAATGCCATCCGCACCGTCGCGCGCGGCCGGCGCTACATCAGCCCGGCCGTGGCCGAGTTGCTGGCCGACGGCGTCGCCGGGGGCGGCTCCGACCGGCCGCTGCACGAGTCGCTGTCGGAGCGTGAGCTGCAGGTCTTCCTGCGCCTGGCCAAGGGAGAGACGGTGGGCGACATGGCCAAGGCCATGTTCCTCAGCGTCAAGACCRTCAGCACCTACCGCACCCGGGTGCTGGAGAAGATCAAGCTTGAGACCAACAGCGACCTGACCTACTACGCGCTGAAGAACGGCCTGATCCAGTAAGCGCAGCCCGGAAACGACAACGGCCCCTGACGGGGCCGTTTTTGCGAAGCCGGCTTGGCTCAGCGACCGATGTTCATCGGTGCCATCGACATGGAGGCGCGCGATTGGGTTGCAATACGGCGCTCGAGGTCGGCGTGGTCAATGGCGCTGGACAGATAGCGCTCTTCGACGTCGGAGACGGTGTCAACGGTCAGCGCGGTGCGCAGAGATTGCAGCAAGTTTTGGATCAGGCTCATGTTGGTTTGGGCTCGTGGCCCTCTCGTCGATCTAGGGTAAACCCGATTGTAGGGTAAATACTATATCCAACACCCACCACTCAATGCCGGCCGAACATGAATTCATGCCGTTTCGAGGGCATGGCCGGCCTGCGCCCAGGCGTCGATGCCGCCTCGCAGCACACGGGCCTGGTGCCCCCTGGCCTTCAGCCACTGCGCGGCGCGCGCGGCGGACACATCGTTGGGACAGGCGCAGTAAGTGATGAACTCCGCCTCCAACGGCCAGCCTGCCAGGGCCGCATCGCCCAGGGCGCCGAGGTCGAGATGGCGCGCGCCGGGAATGCGGCCGGCCAGCGGCACGCCACGCACGTCGACGAAAACGACATTGCTGCCCTGCTGCATCAACGCCAACACCTCGTCGGGGCCGAGGCGCTCAAGACGGCTCAACTCGCGCCGGACGGCGGCGCGCCGCCACAGCCGCCAGCCGAGATAGGCGGCGACGATCGCTGCGCCGAGGGCCAGGGCGGCGCCGCCCAACTGGCTCAGCTCCCGCAGCACGGCATCGATCTGCGAGTGGAAGACACGGCCGGCCGCCAGGCCCGCGGCCGCCCAGAGCGCCGAGCCGAGCAGGTTCCAGGTCAGGAAGCGCCCCGCTGTCATGCCCAGGGCACCCGCCAGCGGCGGCGCGAGCATGGACAGCCCCGGCACGAACTTGGCGATGAGCAGGGTCAGCACGCCCCGGCGGGCGAAGCTGATCTCGTTCTGGCGCACGCAGCTGTCCGGCGAGATGGAAATGCGGCACAGCGCCGCCAGCACACGCCGCCCCAGGCGCCGGCCAGCCCAGAACCAAAGCACATTGGCCACCATCGCGGCCAGCGTGATCGCGGTGAAGGCGCGCAACGCGAAGCCCTCGCGTGCCGCTGACTCCGCGCCCAGCAGCAGCAACAAGGGCGTGGACGGCAGCGGCGCGCCGAGCTGGTGCAGCAGCACGGCGACGGCCACGGCAAGCAGGCCGTAGCGGGCAAAGAGATCGATCAGCAGTTCCATGGCGTTGCTTGACAGCATAGTGCGCCGTGGCCTGTCCACGCTTCGGCCGGCAATTCGTGATGTAGTTGATTACATTACGCCACCATGCCAACCGACCTCTGGAGCCAGTTCGACGCCGCGCCGCTGGCGCTGACGCTGCGCGTGGCCGTCGTCGCAACGGCGCTGGCCCTGGTACTGGGCGTCGCCCTGGGCTGGGTGTTCGCGCGCACCAGGCTCCCGGGCCGGGGTCTGCTGGAGGCCATCTGCATGCTGCCGCTGGTGCTGCCGCCGACCGTGCTGGGCTACGGCATCCTCGTGCTGATGGGTCGGCGCAGCGTGCTCGGTGGCTGGCTGCGCGAACACTTCGACTACACCATCATCTTCAACTGGCACGGCGCCGTCATCGCCTCGACGCTGGTGGCCCTGCCGCTGGTGCTCAAGGGTGCCAGCAGCGCCTTCGCCCAGGTCGACCGCAACCTTGAAGCCGCCGCGCGCACGCTGCGCCAGTCGGGCTGGAGCACCTTCCTGCGCGTGACGCTGCCGCTGGCCTGGCCCGGCATCCTCGCCGGCACGCTGCTGGCCTTCGCCCGCGCGATGGGCGAGTTCGGCGCCTCGCTGATGGTGGCAGGCTCCATTCCGGGCCAGACCCAGACCGCCTCCATGGCCATCTACGACGCCGTGCAGGCCGGGCGCGACGACCTGGCGCTGATGCTCGCCCTCGTCGTGTCGGCCTTCTCGGTCGCCATCCTCGTGCTGTCCAACCGCTTTCTGCAACGCTCGCCGTCATGAAGCGCCTGCTGCTCCTGTTGACCGCCATTCCCTTGCTGGTCTCGGCTCAGCAACTCACCGTCTCGGCCGCCGCCAGCCTGACCGACGCCTTCAAGGAGATCGCCCCGCGCTTCGAAGCGGTCAAGCCCGGCGCGACGCTGCGCTTCAACTTCGCCGCCTCCGGCGTGCTGCTGCAGCAGATCGCCCAGGGCGCACCGGTGGACGTCTTCGTCAGCGCCGACCAGGAGACGATGAACCGCAGTGCCGACCAACAGCTCATCGCCACCGGCACTCGCCGCGACTTCGCGAGCAACACGCTGGTACTGGTGGCGCCGCCGGACAGCCCCGTCAAGCGCCTGGGTGACCTGACCTTGCCCGCCGTGAAACGCATTGCCGTGGGCAAGGTGGCCTCCGTCCCCGTGGGCCGATACACGCAGCAGGCCCTGGGGGCCGCACAGCTCTGGTCGGCGGTGAGCCCCAAGCTTGTCTTCGCCGACAACGTGCGCCAGGTGCTGGACTACGTCGCTCGCGGCGAGGTGGAGGCCGGTTTCGTCTACCGCACCGACGCCGAGATCGCCAAGGACAAGCTGCGCGTGGTCGCGGCGGTAGGCGGCCACACGCCCATCACCTACCCGGCCGCCGTCGTGGCGGGCAGCCGGCAGGCCGCGTTGGCGCGAGACTTCGTCGCTTTCCTCGGCGGGGCCGAAGCCCAGGGCATCCTGGCCAAGTACGGTTTCGGCAAACCTTGATCGACGTTCGCCTGCAACTCTCAGTCAGCGACGCCCGGCGCCGCTTCGACCTGGACGTCGCCTTTGCCACGGAGGCGCCCTTCGTCGCGCTCTACGGCCCGTCGGGCGCCGGCAAGTCGCTGACGCTACAAGCCATGGCCGGGCTGCTGCCAGTGCGTGCCGGCCACGTGCGCTTGAACGGCCACGCGCTACTGGACACCGCCGCCGGCGTCAACCTGCCCCCCGAGGCGCGCGGCGTGGGCTACCTCTTCCAGCACTACGCCCTGTTCCCCCACCTCAGCGTGCGCGACAACATCGCCTTCGGTCTGACGAACTGGCGCAAGCGGCTGAAGCCCGAGGACGCGGCGCGGGTGGACGAGCTGATCGAATCCTTCGGCCTCACGGCAATGGCGCGCAGCAAACCGGCCACGCTCTCCGGCGGCCAACAGCAACGCGTGGCGCTGGCGCGGGCGCTGGCCTGCAACCCCAAGGTGCTGTTGCTGGACGAACCCTTCGCCGCCCTGCACAGCTCGCTGCGCCGCGAACTGCGCGCTGAGCTGCAGCGCGTGCTGGCGCAATGGGGCATCCCGGCCGTCATGGTCAGCCACGATGCCGACGACGTGCTGACGCTGGCCGACGAGATCGTGCTGGTCGATGGCGGCCAGGTCAGCCAGCGGCTGCGGGCCGACGACCCCGAGCTGCGCGCCCGACTGCTATGAGCACCCCAGACCACCCGCTGCTGCAGGGCGAGTTGCGCCTGGCCGGCCGGCTGGACGGCCGCTTCTTCGACCTGCTGGCCGCATTGGCGCTGACCGGCTCGCTGCAGAAGGCCGCCCGCGCCGCCGGCTACAGCTACAAGGGCGCCTGGCTGGTACTGGATGCGGCCACGGCGCTGACGCACTCACCGCTGGTCGACAAGGCCACGGGTGGCGCCGGTGGCGGCGGCACGCGACTGACTGCCGAAGGCGAGGCCCTGCTCGCCGCCTGGCGCGAGCTGCAAGCCCGTCACACCGCCTTCCTGCACGAACAGGCCGCCTGGCTGGCCACCCAACCGGCGCTCAATGCGCTGCTGAAAAGGATGAGCATGAAGACCACCGCCCGCAACCAGTTCTTCGGCCGCATTTCGGGCGTGAACCCCGGCCCGTCGACGACGACGGTGCGCGTCGCGCTGGACGGCGGCCAGGAAATCACCGCCTCGCTGACGACCGAGGCCGCGCAGGAACTGCAGGTGCAGACGGGCCAGGAGGCGCTGGCCCTCGTGAAGTCCAGCGAGATCGTGTTGGTGACGGATTTCGGCGGCTACAGGCTGTCGGCCCGCAACCAGCTGGCCGGCACGGTGTCGCGCGTGGAGCGCGGCGCGGTGTCGTCGCTGATCGGCGTGACGCTGCCGGGCGGCACGGTGGTCACGGCGAGCGTCACCAATGACGCGGTCGACGGCCTGGCGCTGGCGGTGGGCCAACCGGCAACGGCCGTATTCAAGGCGTATGCAGTGATGCTGGCCGTTCGCGCCTAGAGCCCCAGGTCACTCAGGCTCGGATGCTCATCCGGCCTCCGGCCCAGCGGCCAGAAGAACAGCCGCGCCGATTCGGCGATGGGTAGATCGTTGATGCTGGCAAAGCGCCGCCGCATCAGGCCCTCGGCGGTGAACTCCCAGTTCTCGTTGCCGTAGCTGCGGTACCAGTAGCCCGAGTCGTCGTGCCACTCGTAGGCAAAACGCACAGCGATGCGATGGCCGTCGTGAGCCCACAGCTCCTTGATGAGCCGGTAGTCCAGCTCGCGCGCCCACTTGCGAGTGAGCAAGCCATGCACCTGCTCGCGCCCGACCGGGAACTCGGCGCGGTTGCGCCAGACCGTGTCGTCCGTGTAGACGCCGACGACGCGGTCCGGGTCACGGCTGTTCCAGGCGTCTTCGGCCAGGCGCACTTTCTGCACCGCCGACTCTGGCGTGAAGGGTGGAAGCGGCGGCTTCATGTCAGTAGGTTTTGTAGCCAAGGAACTTGCCGCTCATGACGATGTTGACGCGGTCGCCGGCCGCGTTCGGCTCGCGCTGCAGGTCCATCTTGAAGTCGATGGCGCTCATGATGCCGTCACCGAACTCCTCGTGGATCAGCTCCTTGAAGGTCGTGCCGTAGACGCTGATCAGCTCGTAGAAGCGGTAGATCAGCGGGTCGGTGGGCACGCTGGTCGGCAGGCTCCCCTTGTAGGGCACGACCTTGAGCCACTGCGTCTCACACTCGGTCAGGTCGAAGACCTTGGCCAGCTTGGCCGCCTGCTCTTCGTTGAAGGTCATCTGGCCCAGGCAGCCTGCGGTGACCCACTCCTTGCTGAGGCCGAGCTCAGTGGCCACGTCGGCCCACTTGATGCCTTTGGCAACCTTGGTGGCGATGATCTTTTCGGTGACTTCGAGGCGGCTCATGCGGTGCTCCTGTGAATGGCGGGGTGGGTGTCGAGGGAAAGGATTTCGGCGGTCTGCGCGAGGCCTGGACGCACCTCGGGCGGGTGCTCCGGCGCGCGGCCATGCGACAGCGTGGCGCTGCGCTCGACGAGGAAGTCGACGAGGTCATTGCGGATGCGATAGAACTGCGGGTCGTGGTGCAGCGAGGCGCGTTGGCGGTCACGGCTCATCGTGTTGACGACGATCTCCGCCACGCGCGCCTGCGGGCCGTTGGCCATCAGCAAGATGCGGTCGGCCAGCAGGATGGCTTCGTCCACGTCGTGCGTGATCATGAAGACGGTCTGCCGCGTGGCGGCGCAGATCTTCAGCAACTCGTCCTGGATGGTGCCGCGCGTTAGCGCGTCGAGCGCGCCGAAGGGYTCGTCCAGCAGCAGCAYGCGCGGCTCGATGGCGAAGGCGCGGGCGATGCCCACGCGCTGCTTCATGCCGCCGGACAGCTGGCTGGGCTTCTTGTCCAACGCCGGCGTCAGGCCGACGAGGGCGACGTACTTCTCGACCTGCGCATCGACCTCGGCGCGCTTCCATCCGGGCCACTTGCTGCGTACCGCGAAGGCGATGTTCTGACGCACCGTGAGCCACGGCATCAGCGCATGGCCCTGGAAGACGACACCGCGCTCCAGCCCTGGCGCGTTCACCTCGCGCTTGGCCATGAAGACGTGGCCGTCGCTGGCCTGCTCCAGCCCGGCCAGCACGTTGAGGATGGTCGTCTTGCCGCAGCCGCTGTGGCCGATGATGCAGACGAACTCGCCTTCGGTCAGCGTGAAGTTGACGTGATCGAAAACGGTCGCGTCGCCATAACGCTTGGCCAAGCCCTGCACCTG
>NZ_JBFUMO010000193.1:0-9865 GCF_054049355.1 Roseateles sp. P5_E11
GTTGTAGCCCAGTTGCAGTGTGGCGCTGCCGAGCAGCTCGGCCATCTTTTCCTGGTCGGCCTGGCTGCCGCCATTGCCGGCCAGCATGGCCAGGGTGTCGATGCTGTAGAGATGGGCCTGGGCGGTGCCGGGCACGGCCTTGCAGCTGAAGTCGCGCTCACCTTCCAGCCCCATGGCGCCCAACTCGCCGCGAGCCCAGTCGCCCATGATCATCATGGCCGCGCGCTCATTGGCGAAGTCGGCAACGACGTCGGTCCAAGGGCGCTCGCCGGGCGCCACCCCGCTGGCTGGCAGAGCGAGGTTGCGCCAGTTGCGCAGGCGCTTGAGGGCGCGCTCCAGCGCCGGGTCGTCGAAAGCGCTGAGGTCGCGTTGCTCCAGCATGCGGCGGTACAGCGCCGGGCCGGCTTCGCTGAGCAGCATGGCCTCGAAGATGGTGGCCACCTGCCAGGGCTCGTCGCTGAAGGCGACCGGCGTGACGCCGACAGCGCGCAGCTTGACGGCGGCGCGCTCCAGGCCGTCCCAGTCATTGGGCGGCTCGATGCCATGGCGCTTCAGCAACGCTTTGTTCAGATAGAGGTTGTTGATGCGCTGGATGCCCAACGGTGCCGCGACGATGTGCCCGCGCACCGTCACCTGGGCCATGACCTGCGGGAACATGACCTTGGACCAGTTGCGCTTCGCGGCGACACCGTCGAGTTCGAGCAGCAGGCCCATGTCGGCCCATTCGTTCATGGACGCGCCGTTGAGCTGCGCCACCTTGGGCGCCATGCGGCGCAGGATGCGCTCGTTCAGCACCTTGATGGCCGGCCCGCCGCCGCCGCCGGCCACGGCACCGTCCACCCACTTCAGGCCGTTCTCGGCCATGCGTGCGGCGACGTGGTTGGCCGCGGCGCGTTCGCTGGCAGACGTCCACCAGTGCAGCACGTTGAGCTCACCGCTGCCTTCGGGCGCAGGCGAGGTCGAAGCAGGCCCAGCCGCCATGGCCGCGCAACTCCAGGGCAACACCGCCAACGCCAACATGCGCCGCATCTTGCGGGCCGCCCGGCAGCGCCAACCTTGCGTTTCGTACGACTTCTGTAATGTTGTGTGACTCAAGGAGATCGCCACCTGCCGGGAGGCCGCGATTGTCTTGAGAAGTGCTTCAAATGGCGATTGGGGCTTACCGTGACTCAGGCGTAGGCAAGCGCCTGCGCAGCGGGAATGCGCAACGCGCGGCGTGCGGGCAGCGCGCAGGCAATCAGCGAGATCAGCGCCATCAATCCGAGCCAGCCGAACGCCGTGGCCGGGCTCGGCAGCAAGCGCCATGGCACGCTGAACATGATGCGGCCGAAGGCCACCTCGAGCAGGGCGCTGATGGGCAGGGCCAGGGGCAGCGACGTCAGCCAGGCCAGCACGACCAGGGTCAGGCCCTCGACCTGCACCATTGCCAGGATGGCGCCATCGCGTGCACCGATGGCCCGAAGCACACCGATCTCGCGCCGGCGCTCCAGCACGGCCAGGCCCATCGTCGAGGCCAGGCCCATCGCACCGACGGCAATCATCACCAGGCCCATGGCGCCAAGGAAGTCCACAACCATCAGCAGATGGTCCTCGACGACGCGGCGGTTGTCGGCCTGGGACTGGCTGGCGGCGACGCCGATGCCGGCCTCGGTGAGGGACGCGCGCAGCTGCTGTACCGCGTCGAGCAGGGCGACGGGCGAGGCCGGGCGATCGAGCTTCAGCACCAGGCTGGTCGCGAGCTCGTTGCCGGCCAGCGCGTCCAGCGTGGCGCGCGAGGTGTAGGCCAGGGCTTGCGGGCCGGCATCGACGAGGCCGACGACGGTCCAGTCTCGCTCGGCGATGCGTTGGTGGCTGCCGACGGTCAGCGCGGGCTGCTGCCTCTGCAGCAGACGGCTGACGACAAGTTCGCCGTCACCCGCCAGCCAACGACCCTCGAGCAGACGCGGCGCCAGCAGACGGCCGCTGGGCGGCACGCCGAGCAGCGTCAGCGGCTCGGCACCGAGGCTGGTACGCAGCCCGCGCCAGGCCTCGGCCGCCGCGACGCCAGGCACCTGCTGGGCCAGCGCCTCCAGCTTGGTGGCGGGTGAAGGCGTGGCGACGCGCACCTGCAGCTGGAAGCGCTGGGCATCGAAGAGATCGTCCACCGACCCGCGCACGGCGCTGCGCAGATTGGCCGCGCCCAGGTACACCGCGCCGCCGCTGGCCAGGGCCAGCACGGTCAGCAGCATGCGCTGGCGGCGGCGGAAGGCATTGCCCACCGACAGCAGCAGTGGCCGCGCCCAGCCACCGAGCAGCGGCACCAGCCGCGCCGCCAGCGCGCCACGCTGCAGGCTCAGCGGCCGGCCTTCGCGGGTGATGCCGATGTCGCGCAGCGCCTCGCCCACGGGGCGGCGCAGGGCCGTACGCACCGGCAGCGCGGCGGCGGCCAGCGGCAGCGCGAGCCCGACGGCCAACTGCATCGTGACGCCCCACGCCGGTGTGGCGATGCCGTCGAGCGGAAAGTTCAGCAGCTCGGCCTTGAGACCGCCGTAGAGCCGCCCCAGCCACAGCGCCAAGGGCAGTGCGATTGCCGAGGCCAGCAGGCCTAAAGCGCCAGCCTGGGCCAGCACCATCGCGCCGATCTGGCCAGGCGAGCCGCCCAGCACCTTCATGACGGCGATCTCGCGCGTCTGCCCGGCCAGCATCGCGGCCACGAGGTTGACGACCAGGAAGCCGCAGGCCAGCAGCGCCAGCAGGCCGAAGGCGCCCTGGGTCATCAGCAGCGAGTCCATCTGCGCAGCGTGGATGTGCTGGCCGGGTTCGGGCACGTCGACGCTCTTGACCACGTAGCCACCGGCGATCAGCGCGGCCTTCAAGCTGTCGACGACAGCGCGCACGTCGGTGCGCGTCGCGTGCTCGTCCCGCATGCGGAACTGCAATTCGTTGAAACCCGCTGGCGCACCCAGTCGCGTCAGCGTCGCTCCGGTGCCGTACAGGTAGACGAGGTTTTCCATCCAGCCGGGCGCCTGGCTGACGTCGCGCACCAAGCCCCTGATGTCGACCGGCACCGTCTCGGCACCGGCCGCGCGCAGGGATACCGGCTCGCCAACGCTGGCGCCGGAGAAGTCCAGCGACGAGCGCTCGATCCACAGCCCGCCGTCCATCGGTGGCGTGTCGAGCTGCAGCCGCCCGATGTCGGCGCGCTGAAAGTCGTCGAACGCGATGACGACGGCATTGCGCGAGCGACCATTGGCCTGCACGGCGGCCATCACGCTGCGCCGCAGCCGTGCGGCGGCGACCTGGGGCTGTGCCTTGGCAAGGGCCAGCGCCTGCGCATCGGCCCGGTCCAGCACCAGCGTGGCCGAGACGGGCAGGCTGGCGCTATAGCCCTGGTCGGTGGCGCGTTCGACCAGGGTCCACGCATTCAGGATGGTGCCGGCGGCGGTCAGCCCCAGCGCGACCGCGAGCACAACGAGCAGGCTGCGCGCGCGGTGTTGCCAGAGGTCGCGCCAACTTTTCAGTGCCCTAAGCATGACGGCGGTCCTCGACGAGGCGGCCGTCGCGCAGGCGCAGGCTGCGCTGCACCTGGCCCAGAGCGGCGGCTTCGTGCGTGACCATGACGATGGTGACGCCTTGTTCCCGGGCCAGCTCGGCCAGCAGCGCCAGCAGCGCTTCGGCGTTGACGGAGTCGAGGTTCCCAGTCGGCTCGTCGGCCAGGATCAGCGCCGGCGCGTTGGCCAGCGCCCGGGCCAGGGCCACGCGCTGCTGCTGGCCGCCTGAAAGGGCAGACGGGAACTTGTCCGCCTGGTCGGCCACACCCAGGCGCTCGAGCAGCGCCAGTGCTCGCTCAGGCCGTTCAGCGGCCGGCCACTGGTCGCAGAAGTCCATTGGCAGCATCACGTTCTCCAAAGCGGTCAGCGTCGGCAGCAGCTGGAAGAACTGGAACACGACGCCGACTGCCTTGCCTCGCCAGCGGGACAAGGCGCGCTCGGGCAAAGCGCGCAGGTCTTGGCCAGCCACGCTCAGCTCGCCACTGCCCGCGCGGTCGATGCCGGCGAGCAGGTTGAGCAGCGTCGACTTGCCACTGCCCGAAGGGCCGACCACGGCGACAAACTCGCCGGCGTGGATGTCGAGGTCGAGGGCGGCGAGGGCCTGGAAATCGCCGCCCGCTTGCGGGTAGCTCTTGCCGACGCCGCGCAGGCGGATGAGTGCAGTTGGGTCCATGGCGACCAATGTAGGAAGCCGCCGGCCGTGCGGCGCACCGTTGGACGGCACCGTTGTGCCACTCGGCGATTCGGCCCTCGCCAGGCGTCCCGCGCGTCGCGATGCTGCGGCATCCCTTACCTGGAGACGTCATGAAAGCTCTTGTCCTGTCCCTCGCTCTCGCCTTCACCGGCATTGCCCATGCCCAGCATGGCGGCGCGGCGCCCGCAGCCGCCGCTGCGCCGGCCGAAGCCGCGCAGTTCGACTTCCTCGTTGGCCAGTGGGAGCTGGAGGTGGCACCCAAGGTCGGTGGCCTGGCCGCGATGATCCACGGGGCGCCCAAGTTGATGGGCAGCTGGAAGGCCTGGAAAGCCTTCGACGGCTACGGCCTGGATGACGAGCTGCGCATCTTCGATGCGTCGGGCAACCCGACGTCGCTGAACTACAGCCAGCGCATCTTCGACGCCAAGACCAAGCGCTGGCTCATCAGCGGCCTGGATGTCTACCGCGCGCGTTTCGGCAGCAGCAACGGCCAGTGGCAGGGCGGTGAAATGCTGCTCGAGGGCAGCGGCCAGAACGCCGAGGGCAAGCCGGTGCTGACACGCACGCGCTTCACCGAGATCACCGCTGACCGCTTCAAGATGCGCCAGGACCGCTCGCTGGACAATGGCGCGAACTGGGAGGAGGGGACGCTGACCATCGTCGCCAAGCGCACGTCGCGCAAAGCAGTTAGATAGGCGCGGAGCAGGAATGGGCAGAGCCTGGATCTGGGTGCAATGGCTGATCGGCTGGCTGCCGGTAGCAGCGCTGTTCGCGGTGCTGATGATGACCGTGCATGGCGCCGGCATTCACGAGGCGCTGCATTACTCGCTGCGTCTGATGGCGACGGCGGCCGTGCTCGGCCTCGTCGTGCACCGCTTCACCGCTCGCCTGCCGTGGCCACATCCGCTGAAGCTGAGCTTCGTCGCCAAGCATGCGCTCGGTGCGACGCTGTACGCCGTGGCCTGGGTCGCGGCCAACAGCATCGTGGAGAGCCTCGTGGTGGGCCGTGTCGTCCTGGTGGTTGGGCCCGGCATCGCGGCCTATCTCGTCACCGGCGTGTGGTTCTACGTGATGATCGCCGGCGTCGCCTACGCCCAGCGCGCCGCGGCCCGCAACGCGCAGCTCGAAGCGCTGCAGGCGCGCAGCCAGCTGGCAGCCTTGCGCGCCCAGCTGCATCCTCACTTCCTGTTCAACGCGCTGCACACGGTGGTGCAGCTGATCCCGCTGGACCCCGAACGCGCCACGCGCGCGGCCGAGCAACTTGCGGCCCTGCTGCGCGCGAGCTTCGACAACCCGCGCGAGTTCGTCACGCTGCGCGAGGAGTGGGCGATGGTGCAGCTTTATCTGGACATCGAGGCCATCCGCTTCGGCGAGCGCCTGCGTGTTGTCACCGAGTTCGAGGACGCGGCGCTGAACGAGCTGCTGCCGAGCTTCGCGCTGCAGACGCTGGTGGAAAACGCGGTGCGCCACGGTGCCGCGCCGCGGGTCGAGGCGACGACGGTGCGCGTCACAGCACGCGTCGAAGGCGAGACCCTGCTGATCGCCGCGGCGGATGACGGCATGGGCGCCGAGCCCGCCGCGCTGGAGGCCGGTGGCACCGGCCTGCGCCGGCTGCGCGAGCGGCTGGGTTGGCTCTACGGCGCCAGCGCTTCACTGACGGTGCAGACGGCGCCTGGCCGGGGCCTGCGCGCCGAACTGCGCCTGCCGGTGAAGGACGAGGCATGACGGCCGCTGTCACCGCCCTGATCGCCGACGACGAGCCCGTCGCCCGTGCCGGCCTGCGCCATCTGCTGCGCGGCCTGCCCTGGCTGCATTGCGTGGGCGAAGCGGCCGACGGCCCGGCGGCGCTGGCCGAGATCCAGCGCCTGAAGCCCGAGCTGGTCTTCCTGGACATCCAGATGCCGGGTCTGCTGGGCACCGAGGTGCTGCGCCGCCTGGCGGAGTCCGGCACGCCACCGCTGGTCATCTTCACGACGGCGCACGCTGAACACGCCATCACGGCCTTCGAGCTGGGCGCGCTGGACTATCTGCTCAAGCCCTTCGGCGCTGAGCGACTCAATGCCACGCTGGAGCGTGTGCGCGCCGCTCTGGGCGAGCCCTGCCCACCGGCGTTGGAGCGACTGGCCGAGCTGCTCGGGCGCGGCCCGCTGACACGCCTGTTCGTGCGCAGCGGCGCGGCCATCGTGCCGGTGGCCGTGGCCGAGGTCAGCCACTTCGAGGCAGTGGGCGACTACGTCGCCGTGCACGCCGGCGGTGCCGAGCACCTGCTGCATCTGGCCCTGGCGCGGCTGGAGGAGAGGCTGGACGCCGAGCGCTGGGTGCGCATCCACCGCGGCTGCATCGTCAACCTGGATGCGGTGGCGCGCTTTCGCCGCCTGGCCAATGGCCAGCTCAGCGCCGAACTGAAGGACGGCCGGGCGTTGATGGTCAGCCGAAGCCGGTCCCAGGTCTTGCGCGGCTTGGCTGGCTAGGGTCTACCCGCAAGCCACAAATCGGGGCATGACCAGCCCTGTTTTCGTGCAATAGCCCAATGCTGCAGTACACCAACGGTGCAAATTGCACCGCGACAGGGCTGTCATGGGCCGTGAACGTGCGACCCGGTGGGCGATCGCCGGGTGTGACGAAGTGCACGAAGCTGGCACGGGGCTTGCGCTCATGCCCTCCGGCTACCCGACCCTCACATCCAACCTGGAGGAATACCGATGCTTCGCCGTTCCGCTCTTGCACTGGCCACCGCTGCCACCCTGCTCCCCCACGCCGCCTTTGCTGCCGACACCATCAAGGTCGGCGTGCTGCACTCGCTGTCCGGCACCATGGCCATTTCCGAGACCGTGTTGAAGGACACCGTGCTGATGGCCATCGACGAGATCAACGCCAAGGGCGGCTTGCTCGGCAAGAAGCTGGAGCCGGTGGTGGTTGACCCGGCCTCCAACTGGCCGCTGTTCGCCGAGAAGGCCAAGCAGCTCATCTCGCAGGACAAGGTCGCCGTCGTGTTCGGCTGCTGGACCTCGGTGAGCCGCAAGTCGGTGCTGCCGGTCTTCGAGCAGACCAACGCGCTGCTGTTCTACCCGGTGCAGTACGAGGGCGAGGAGCTGAGCAAGAACGTGTTCTACACGGGTGCCGCGCCCAACCAGCAGGCCATCCCCGCCGTCGAATACCTGATGAGCAAGGACGGCGGCGGCGCCAAGCGCTTCGTGCTGCTGGGCACCGACTATGTCTACCCGCGCACGACGAACAAGATCCTGCGCGCCTTCCTGAAAAGCAAGGGCATCCCCGAAGCCGACATCATGGAGGACTACACCCCCTTCGGCCACGCGGACTACCAAAGCATCATTGCCAAGATCAAGAAGTTCGCCGCCGAAGGCAAGAAGACGGCGGTCATCTCCACGATCAACGGCGACTCCAACGTGCCCTTCTACAAGGAACTGGGCAACCAGGGCCTGAAGGCGACCGATGTGCCGGTGGTGGCCTTCTCGGTCGGTGAGGAAGAGCTGCGCGGCGTGGACACCAAGCCGCTGCAGGGCCACCTGGCCGCGTGGAACTACTTCATGTCGATCAAGGCGCCCGCCAACGACGCCTTCATCAAGAAGTGGAGCGACTACGCCAAGGCCAAGGGCATCGCCGGCCACAAGGACAAGCCGCTGACCAACGACCCGATGGAAGCCACCTACATCGGCATCAACATGTGGGCGCAGGCCGTCAAGAAGGCCGGTAGCACCGACACCGACAAGGTCATCGCCGCCATGGCCGGCCAGACCTTCACGGCACCTTCGGGCATCACGTCCAAGATGGACGAGAAGAACCACCACCTGCACAAGTCGGTCTTCATCGGCGAAGTGAAGGGTGACGGCCAGTTCAACGTGGTGTGGAAGACGCCCGGCCCGGTCAAGGCCCAGCCGTGGAGCCCCTACATCCCTGAGAATAAGGGCAAGAAGGACGAGCCCACGAAGTAAGCCGCAGCAAAGCTGCGGCGCGCCGTCCGACCGGCCCGGCCGGGTTGGGCGGCGCCCACTGGAGAGGCGCGCGTGCTGTCGCACCGCGCTGGTTTTGACTCGGCTGGGCCTTCATGATCAAGCGACTTCTTTTCGGTTGGCTGCTGGCGCTGTGTGGCCTTCAAGCCTGGGCTGCGTTGCCACCCGAGCTGCTCACCCGCATCGCTGCGGGTGAGGGTGACGAACGTGTCGCCGCCCTGAACGAGGCCGTGGCCCAGGCTGACCCGGCGCTGGCGGACTATCTGCATGCCCTGCTCGACGGCCGCGTGCGGCTGCGCGAGGGCAAGGCGGTCGTGGCCGCCGAGGGCGCCGCGCCGCCAGAGGGCGACGAACCCATGCTGAACAACCGCCTGCGCCGCGAGATCGACTCGGCCCTGGCCGGGCTGGCCCTGCTGTCCAAGGATCGCGACACGCGCGCCAAGGCGCTGGCGACGCTGCGTGAGGACGCCAGCGCCGCCAAGCTGCCGCTGTACGAGCGTGCGCTGGCGGCCGAGACCGATGCGGACCTGCGCGGCCAGTTGAGTGCGCTGGTGGCAGGCGCCAAGCTGTCGTCCACCGACGCTGCTCAGCGCCGCGCCGCTGCCGTCGAGCTGACCGGCAGCGCCGACCCGACGACGCGGGCCCTGCTGCTGGATCGCATCGGCAGCGAGACCGATGCCGCCACCAAGGCCGCGATGAAGAACGCCATCGACGCCATCGGCGACCGCCTTGCCTGGGGCGAGCGCGCCCAGCTGCTGTTCTCGGGCCTGAGCCTGGGCTCGGTGCTGCTGCTGGTGGCGCTCGGCCTGGCCATCACCTACGGCCTGATGGGCGTCATCAACATGGCGCACGGCGAGCTGCTGATGGTGGGCGCCTACGCCACCTATTGCGTGCAGCAGGGCTTTCGCGCCTGGCTGCCCGCCGCCTTCGATTACTACCTGTGGCTGGCGCTGCCCGCCAGCTTCATCGTCGCGGCCCTGGTCGGCGCAGCGATGGAACGCACCGTCATCCGCTGGCTCTACGGCCGGCCGCTGGAGACGCTGCTGGCGACCTGGGGCATTTCACTCGTGCTGATGCAGGCCGTACGCACGCTGTTCGGCGCGCAGAACGTGGCCGTCGAGAACCCCACCTGGCTGTCCGGCGGCTGGGCACTGCTGCCCAATCTGACGCTGCCCTACAACCGCCTGGCCATTCTTGGATTTGCAGCGCTGGTGCTGGTCGGCATGGCTTTGCTGCTGGCCAAGACGCGTCTGGGCCTGATGGTGCGTGGCGTCACGCAGAACCGCCGCATGGCGGCCTGCGTGGGCGTCAACACCGCCAAGGTCGACACGATGGCCTTCGCGCTCGGCTCCGGCATCGCGGGCCTGGCCGGCTGCGCACTCAGCCAGATCGGCAATGTCGGCCCTGACCTCGGCCAGAGCTACATCGTCGACGCCTTCATGGTCGTCGTGCTCGGCGGCGTCGGCCAGCTTGCGGGCACCGTCTACGCGGGCCTGGGCCTTGGGGTGCTGTCCAAGCTGCTGGAAGGCTGGCAGGGCGCTGTGCTCGCCAAGATCGCGCTGCTCATGTTGCTGGTGCTCGTCATCCAGAAAAAGCCACAAGGCCTGTTCGCATTGAAGGGCAGGTCGGTCGAATGAAGAAGACGTTGCTCATCGCGGTGGCCCTCGTGC
>NZ_JBFUMO010000194.1:0-9774 GCF_054049355.1 Roseateles sp. P5_E11
GGCCGGCCGACACGACGGCGCTGCGGCTCAAGGGGTCGATTTCCAGTCGGTCACGCAGGGACTGAGTGGAGAGCACCCACTGGCGGCCATCGCGGCTGGGCGTGGCGCCGGCCACGAGGCCGGTGGCGGCGCCCTGCACCACGAAGGGCTCGCCCGAGCGCACCAGCTCGGCGACCGTCCATGAGATCGCCGCCAGGCTGCTGGGCCGGATCACGCCGCGCGTCAGGCCCGCGCCGTGGCGGGCAGACTGCAGGTAGGGAGCCAGGTCTTGCCCATCCAGCAGGACGGCCCGCTCGCCAAGTTCGGCGCGCATGCGCTCAGCCAGTCCGGTCATGCGGCGCGCGCCAACTGGCGCAAGCAGTTGGCCAGCGACGCGCCCTCGGCTTCGCGGTAGAGCTCAAACTCGTTGAGCACGTTGGCACCCAGCGCGGCTTCGAAGGCTGCTCGGTTGGAATGCGACGCGAACACGCCACCGTCTTGCTCGCCCAAGTTGGAGCGGAAGATGCCGGCTGCGCTGACGGGCAGGAAGTCTTCGTAGGTTAGAGGCTCCACGTGCAGCAAGCCCTCTCTCACCAGTGCATTGATGTCTACCAGGCTGGCGGGTAGACGGACCTTGCCCGCCTCGGGGCTGAGCGAATAGCGGAAGTAGGCCAGGCCCTCTCGGCGCAAGGCCTCCAGGTCGTCGGGGAAGGCTTCGAACTCACGGTGGAGGTTCTCGGCCAGGGCCTTGGGCTCGACCGCCCCATGCTGCTGCGCGGAACGCCGGGCACGCTCTAACAGCTTGTCGTAGAGCTGGCGGCCCTTGGGCGTGAGGGCGCAGCCGCGCTGCTCGATTTCGCCAAAGCGGGCGGTGTGGTCGCCTCGGGTGCCGTCGGCAAAGGTCACGTCCTCACACAAGGCGCTGAAGGCGGTCTGGCGCAGCAGGATGGGTACGGCGCGGCGCGGCGGGCCTTCGATCACGGCCTTGGCCGGCAGGCCACGCTCCCGCATGGCGGCTTGCGCGGCGTCGATGTCCAGCACGCGCGGGGTGAGGTGGTTGATGTGGGGGTTGGGGAAGCAGGCCACGTCGGCCGCCAGCGGATGCTGAGCCTTGATGGCGCTGTAGACCGCCTGGCTCACTGTCGCATGACCGCGCCAGCGGAAGGTGTGCAGCGTCTCTTGGACGAATTCCTCGGCCTCGTCGGCCGAGAGCGCGCCCCGGGCCTCGAAGCGATCGATCAGGCGCACGCAGCCGGGCGTGAAGATCTGGCGGCCGGTCAGGGCGTTCTCGGCAAGCTGGCGCACCTGCGGGCAGGCGATCAGCTCGGTGCGCAGCAGCGAGCAAAAGAGGCGGAAGGGGTTGCGCGCCAGCGATGCCTCGCCCACCGGACGGAAGGCCGTGGAGTGCACCGGGATGCCGGCCACCGACAGGTCGTAGTAGCCCACTGGCTGCATGCCGAGCACGGCCAGCAGGCGGCGCATCATGGACAGCTCTGCTGCCGTGCCCACGCGGATAGCGCCGTGGCGCTCGACGGCCAGGCGTGAGCCCTCTGTGCCTTGTTCAGCATTGATGCCGTTCACCAAATCGACGAGGTGGCCATACAGCGGCACCTCCTGGCGGTACGTCTGAGACATCGCTTCGGCGAAGCGGGCACGGGTCTGATCGGGGGTGAAGCTCATCGGCATGGTGGCTGAGACTGTGCTGAAAAACCAGCCGCGGCGCCATCGATGAATTCGAAGTAGTTCATTCCAATATCGAATGAACTCACAATCCGTGCATGACGTTTAAGCGCCAACTCTTGCCGCCAATGAATCACCTGCTGGCCYTTGAGGCCGCCGCTCGGTACGCCAGCATTTCGCGCGCGGCCGAGGAGCGGCACCTCACGCAAAGCGCGTTGTCCCGGCAAATTACCAGCCTGGAGGAGAGCCTGGGGGTGGCGCTCTTTCATCGCGTGCGCCAGCGCGTCGTGCTGACCGACGCCGGCCGGCTCTACGCCGCCGAGCTGCGCCAGGCGCTGGAGGCGATGTCGGCGGCCACGCACAAGATCATGAGCCTCTCCGGGGAGCAGGCCGTGCTCAACATCGCCGTGCTGCCGACATTCGGCACGCGCTGGCTCATTCCCCGGCTGCCGGGCTTCACCGAAGCCCACCCCGAGGTGACCATCAACTTCGCGGCGCGCAGCCACCCGTTCGACTTCGCTGCCGAGCCCTTTGACCTCGCCATCCACTTCGGCGAGCCGGTCTGGCCGCAGGCCACGTGCATGGAACTCATGGTCGAAGCCTTGATCCCCGTGTGCAGCCCGGCCTTCAAGCGCAGCCACACGCTCAAGCGTCCCGCCGACATTGCTCAATGCCGCCTGCTGCAACAGGTGACGCGGCCCACGCAGTGGGCCGAGTGGTTCGAGCACGCCGAGGTCGAAGCGCCACGCGCTCATCAGGGACCGCACTTCGAGCAGTTCGCCATGGTGGCAGAAGCCGCCGCCGCCGGCCTCGGCGTGGCGCTGGTGCCGCGCGTCCTCGTCGAGGCTGAGTTGGCCGACGGGCGGCTGCTGGCGCTGGACGAAGCCCACGTGCTCTCCGGCCAGGCTTACCACCTCGTGGTGCCGCACTCGCGCCAGGGCGACACCCTGGTGCGAGAGTTCAGCACTTGGCTGCTAGGCCAGGCAAAGCACAGACAGGGGGGGTGATCAAGAGGCGCGGCGCCGATGGTCTTGTGGCTTCGCTCGCCAGCTCGGTAGTCAATTGAATTTCATGCGGTTGACGCGAACGCCGGGCAATGGATCTTGCGTGGCGCCGTACGGCAATCGAGCGTAGCCAGTGCGTCCCTCACCGACGCAATCTCCCGGGTTGCGCTGTTGCCCTGGTGCGCGAAGCGGCGCTCCGCTCGTTTTTCCGGCCGCAGGCCATCTTGACTCTTTCACCTGGCGACGGTGGCGCTGCTGACCACTTCCTGCCAATACAACGGCCGCGGCCGATGTATGCATCGCTGGTTCCTCATTTTCATGAGGCAGGCGCGATGGCCAAATTTCCGTCCACGGCGCGACACGCGTGCGAGCCGAGTCAAACACAGTAGGACGTTCATGGCCAAAAATGAGTACGAATCCGGTCGCCTAAACCTTCCGTTTGTTGGGCACTGCACCTTTGCCAAGTCTCCTGCGTGCGTCGATTGGAATCACATCGATGCCGACGTCGCCATACTTGGGGCTCCCAATGACATGGGCACTCAATGGCGCCCAGGCGCGCGATTCGGGCCACGCGGCATCCGTGAGGCCTCGACGTTGTTCTCCTTCGGACATGCTGGCGCCTACGACTTCGAGGACGACGTCCTGTATCTGACCAAGGAGCAGGTGCGCATGGTCGATGTCGGCGACGCCGACATCATTCACACCGACATGGCGAAGAGCAACGCCAACATTGAGTTGGCTGTACGCAAGATGCTTGAGCAGGGGGCGATGCCAGTGGTGCTGGGGGGCGATCACTCTGTACATGCGCCGGCAATCAAGGCCTTTGCCGGCCGGGGGCCGATACACATCCTGCACGTCGATGCGCACTTGGACTTCGTAGACGAACGTCACGGTGTGCGATTCGGACACGGAAGCCCGCTGCGGCGTGCCTCGGAAATGGATCACGTTGTCGGGATGACGCAGATCGGCATCCGCAACGTGTCGTCATCAAATCGTTCCGACTACGACGATGCACGCAGGGCGGGCTCGCAGATTCTCTCGGTTCGGGATGTGCGCCGATTGGGATCCGAGGGCGTGCTGGCAAAGATTCCTGAGGGCGTTTCGTACTACATCACCGTCGATATCGACGGCTTCGATCCGTCTGTCGCACCAGGTACTGGCACGCCCAGCCACGGCGGCTTTCTCTACTACGAGGTGCTGGAGATCATCCAGGCGCTTTCACGACGCAGCAACGGGAACATCGTTGGCATGGATTTGGTGGAAGTTGCGCCCGCTTACGACCCCGCTGGAACCACGTCGATCCTGGCAGCACAGCTCCTGCTCAATAGCATTGGATTCATCTTCCACGACCGCAAGAGCCATGCGCGCGAGGCATGCAGTTGAGGACGCAGTCACCATTGAACGTCTCTCGATGATCTCGGCCTGGTCGAGTAGCAGTTCTTCCGGTGCAGAGCTCGAGCTTCCGCAGGGGCTCATCTTCCAGCGACGACGGCCTGGCCCGGATATTTCACGCGGCCGGCTCCAGCTGGCCGACAAGACCGATGAACACTGCGATGAAAAGAGTCGCGCAGCGCCTGCCATGATCACCAATCCTTTCAAGTACGCCCGGCGTACGGGCCAGTTGTCCCCCTCGATGATTCGAGAGCTCATGAAGTTGATGGGGCGCCCTGGCCTTGTCTCGCTGGGCGGCGGCTTGCCCTCGCCCGGCAGCTTTCCGACTGAGGAAATTCGGGAGTCGTGCCAAAGGGTGCTCTCGCAGTCTTCTCACATGGCCCTGCAGTACACCACCACAGAGGGCCTGCTCGTGCTGCGCGAATGGGTCGCTGAGCGAATGAGGCAACAAGGTCTGACGGTTAGTGCTGATCAGGTGCTGATCACCAGTGGGTCGCAGCAAGGGCTGGATCTCGTTGGCAAAGTTCTTCTCGAAAGGGGCACCAAGGTAGCGGTTGAGTCGCCAACCTACCTGGGAGCGCTGCAGGCGTTTGCACCCTACGAGGCGGACACCGTGGAGGTTCGGTGTGACGAATTCGGGCCTATGCCAGGGAGTCTGCGAGACGTGGGTGATGCCCGGGCGCTTTATCTCCTGCCCAATTTTCAGAACCCTACAGGGCGCTGCATTTCCAAGGCACGGCGCGCACAGATTGCCGATCAGGCCCAATCCCTTGGATTGCCACTGGTTGAAGATGATCCCTACGGTGATCTTTGGTTCGAACAGCCTCCGGCGGAGCCCATCGCTGCTCATTGGCCAGAGGGAACTGTCTATTTAGGGTCATTCTCAAAAATTCTCGCGCCTGGACTGCGGCTCGGCTACGCAGTTGCTCCAACCGCCGTCTACGGCAAGCTGGTTCAAGCCAAGCAAGCCGCAGACTTGCACAGCGGGACATTCGCGCAACATGTGGTGGCTGACTTGTTGGGAAGGGGCATTCTCGAAAAGCATCTGACGGAGGTTCGCGCGAAATACCGGCAAGGGCGTGATGCCATGGTGGATGCTCTTCAGGCCCATATGCGTGGCCTTGCTTCGTGGAGTACTCCAACCGGAGGAATGTTTTGCTGGTTGACCTTGGCAAGTGGTTTGGACACCGCGAAGTTGCTGCCGCTTGCAGTCGAACGCGGTGTGAGCTTCGTGCCAGGCGCCGCGTTCTACGCGGCTGATCCTTTGTGCAACGCAATGAGGCTGTCATTCGTCACAGAATCTGCCGGGAGAATCATGCAGGGAGTGGCCTCGTTGGCTGACTCAATTCGGCAGGCCGCGCAGGCCCAGAACGCCTAAGTGAAGGCGAATCCGAGGTCATGCGGCGAGGCAACGTACCTTCCGGACGGGGGCGATGTGACTGGAGGCATTGGAACCTGGGACAGGGTCACTGCAGACTGCACCGTAAACATAAGCCCTGCAGCGGCTGCAAGCCAATGCTTAAAGTCGCACGTGGCACTGTTCAGGATGATCGGTTGGTGGAGAGGAGGAGGATCGAACTCCCGACCTCCGCATTGCGAACGCGGCGCTCTCCCAGCTGAGCTACCCCCCCACGCGACCGAAAAAGTATAGCCCTGGCTGGAGGATCTTGGCCGGCTGCTATCGTCTTCGCCCATGACGCCCCGCAAGCCGACGGCCTGGTTCGAGGCCCAGTACAACAACCGCCAGCGTGTGGCCGACAGTGCCGACATCCTCGGGCGCTGGGCCCAGGCGTCTGCGCTGGTGCGCGAGCGCTCTAGCTGCCATCTGAACCTGCGCTACGGGCCTGATCCCAAGCAGACGCTGGACGTCTTCACGCCCGACCCGGCGTTTGCCGGCGGTTTCGCGCCGGTTCTCGTCGTCATCCATGGCGGCTACTGGCGGTCCCTGGACAAGTCGGACTATTCCTTCCTGGCCGCAGGCTTCACGGACGAAGGAGCCCTCGTCGTCGTGCCGAACTACGACCTCTGCCCTGGCGTCGGCATCGATCGCATTGCGATGCAGCTCACTTCAGCCGTGGCGTGGGCCTGGCGGCACGCGGCAGAGCATGGCGGCGACCCCAGCCGCATCGTCCTCGTCGGCCATTCGGCCGGTGGTCATCTGGCGGCGATGCTGAGCTGCTGCGATTGGAAGCGTGTCGGCAAGGACCTGCCGCGGCGCCTTGTGCAGGGCGCAATGTCGGTGTCGGGCCTGCACGACCTGGCGCCGCTGCGCCGCGTGCCCTTTCTGCAGACCGATCTTCAGCTGGATGCGGCCAGCGTGCGCCGGCTGAGCCCCATCCACTTTCCGCCGCCGCGCTCGCCGCAGACGCTGTTCGCCGTCGTCGGTGCCCTGGAGAGTGAGGAGTACCGGCGCCAGAACCAGCTGATCCGCCAGGCCTGGGGCGCACGCRCAGTACCGGTCTGCGAAGAGTTGCCAGGCTGCAACCATTTCACCGTGCTGCACGATCTGGCCGACCCCCAGGGCCGCTCCCATCAACTCGCGCGCCAGCTGCTCGGTTTGCGCTGGTATAGCGGCCTGCTATGAGGTGCATTGAAGCTATCCATTGGCTGGGCGTGGCCGCACAGGAGTAGCGTCGCCGTCTCCCACCCCACGGAGACTGCGATGAGCTTGAAAGGTTCCAAGACCGAGCAGCACCTGAAGGACGCCTTTGCCGGCGAATCCCAGGCCAACCGCCGCTACCTCTACTTCGCCAACAAGGCGGACATCGAAGGGCAGAACGACGTGGCGGCATTGTTCCGCTCGACGGCCGAAGGCGAGACGGGCCATGCCCATGGCCATCTCGAGTTCCTGGAGGCCGTGGGCGACCCCGCCACCGGGCTGCCGATTGGCAGCAGCCGCCAGAACCTGGCGGCCGCCGTCGCCGGTGAAACACACGAGTACACCGACATGTACCCAGGCATGGCCCGAACAGCGCGTGACGAGGGCTTCGACGAGATTGCCGACTGGTTCGAGACGCTCGCCAAGGCCGAGCGGTCCCATGCCAACCGGTATCAGAAGGCGTTGGACGCGCTGGTCGACTGAGCGGTCCACCGAGCGGCCGCTGAATCCAGCGGCCGCCGTCCTCTTGGCCAGGAGCCGCGATGAGCATCAGGGAAGGCAATCTCGAGGCGCCGACTCGCCACGCCCTCGACTGGAAGAGCGCCGAGTTCAACGACGAGGCGGCATGCCTCCACGAGATGGAGCGCATCTTCGACATCTGCCACGGCTGCCGGCGCTGCGTGTCGCTGTGCCAGAGCTTCCCGACGCTGTTCGATCTCATCGACGAGGGCAAGACCGGCGAGTTGGATGGCGTGGACAAGCGGGATTTCTGGAAGGTCGTCGACCAGTGTTATCTGTGCGACCTCTGCTACATGACCAAGTGCCCCTATGTGCCGCCGCACCCGTGGAATGTCGACTTCCCGCACACCATGCTGCGTGCCAAGGCGATCAAATTCGGCAAGGGCGAGGTCGGCGGCGGCGAGAAGTTCCTGGCCTCCACCGACGTGCACGGCCAGTTCGCCGGCATTCCCATCGTTGTGCAGGTTGCCAACGCCGTGAACCGCACGAAGTTCGCGCGCAAGCTGATGGACAAGCAGTTGGGCGTGCACCCTGATGCCTGGCTGCCGGCGCTGGCGACGCAGCGCTTTCGCTGGAGCGCGCCCAAGGCGCAGACGCAAGTCGTCACCAACGGCGAGCGCACGCCGGGCAAGGTGGCCATCTTCTCGACCTGCTACGTCAACTACAACGAGCCCGGCATCGGCTTTGACCTGCTCAAGGTGCTGGAGCACAACGCCATTCCCTATGTCCTCGTCGAAAAGGAAGCCTGCTGCGGCATGCCCAAGCTGGAGCTCGGCGACCTGGCCACGGTGGAGAAGCACAAGACGGCCAACATCGCCACGCTGGCGCCCTATGCCAAGGACGGCTTTGCCATCCTGTCGGCCATCCCAAGCTGCACGCTGATGTTCAAGCAGGAGCTGCCGCTGATGTTTCCTGAGGAAAAGGCGGTGAGGCTTGTGCAGGACGCGATGTGGGACCCGTTCGAATACCTCGTCGCCCGCCACAAGGACGGCTTGCTGCGGACCGATTTCAAGCAAGCCCTGGGCAGGGTGTCATACCACGTACCCTGCCACGGCCGGGTGCAGAAGATCGGCCGCAAGACCGAGGAAATGTTCAGGCTGATCGGCCGGAGCGTGGAGGTCAAGCTCAACACCGTCGAGCGCTGTTCGGGCCATGCGGGCACCTATGGCGTGAAGACGCCCACTCACCCGGTCGCGATGAAGATCGGCAAGCCGGTGTTCAAGGCCATGGCCAAGGACGAGCCCGACTTCATCGCCAGCGACTGTGCGCTGGCCGGCCACCACATCGCCCAGGGCATGGCGCAGGCCGGCACGCCGGCCAAGGCCCTGGCTCACCCACTGACCTTGATGCGTACTGCTTACGGCTTGCCATGATCACCAAAGACAGCCTGATGACGCTGGAGGCCTATGCGAAGTTCCGCAAGACCGAGAAGGGTTCAATCGTCGCCCACCGCCGGCTGCGCAGCGTGCAGCTGGGCGAGCACCTGAACCTGCAGTTCGAGGACGAGCGCACCATTCGCTACCAGATCCAGGAGATGCTGCGCATCGAGAAGATCTTCGAGGAAGAGGGTATCCAGAGTGAGATCGATGCCTATGCGCCGCTGGTGCCCGACGGCACGAACTGGAAGGGGACGCTCCTCATCGAATATCCCGACCCCAACGAACGCAAGCGGGAGCTGGCGCGGCTGATCGGCGTGGAGGACCGGATGTTCATCGAGGTGGAGGGCCAGCCGCGCGTCTATGCCATCGCCGACGAGGACCTGGACCGCGAGAACGACGAGAAGACCTCGGCCGTGCACTTCGTGCGCTTCGAGCTCACACCGGCCATGCGGCAGGCGCTCAAGGCGGGCGCGAGCGTGAAGCTCGGCTGCGATCACACCCACTACCCCGCACACGTGCAGATCACGCCCGAGACACTGGCCAGCCTTGCCGGTGATCTGGCGTGACGCTCAGGTCGCCACGTAGCGGCCGGGTCGGTGGTTGATGGCCAGGGCCGCGTTGATGGCCGCCATGCCCAGCAGCGACAGGCCGATGCGATCCAGCGGCACCAGCGCGGCGAACAGCGTGCCGGTGAGCAGGGCCTGGGCGTCCTCGAAATGGCTGTGCTTCAAGGTGCGGCTTGCCGCAGAGGGCGGCTTCATCCGATGGCTCCGGACAGGAAGTACTTGATGACGCCCTTGGCCGCGAAGCCGACAAGGCCGAAGCCCAGGCCCAGCAGCAGCACGAAGGTGCCGAAGCGACCCGCCTTGGACTCGCGCGCCAGCTGCAGGATGATGAACACCATGTAGAGCATGAAGGCGCCAACCCCGAAGGTCAGGCCGAACTGCGCGATCTCGGCTTCGGTGTAGCCCCACATGGTTCAGTCCCGGCGGGTGACAAGGTCGCGGTAGGCGTGCCAGCTCGCGTGGCCCAGCCAAGGCACGACGAGGATCAGGCCCAGCAGCGCGGTGGCCATGCCCAGCAGCGTCAATGCGAGGAGGAGGGCGGCCCAGAGCGCCATGGGGGCGGGGTGCGCCAGCACGACCTTCCAGCTCGTGAACACCGCGCCGAGCACGCCCAGCTTGTGCGGAGGCAGGTCTACCAGCGCCGGGATGGCCACGAC
>NZ_JBFUMO010000195.1:0-9660 GCF_054049355.1 Roseateles sp. P5_E11
CCATGTCGGCCCGCCAGCCACTCGGTGACTGCCCCGTCAGCCGCTGGAAGAAGCGCGTGAAGTAGGCCGGGTCTGCAAAGCCCAGGCCATCGGCGATCTGGCGTACCTGCAACGTCGTATAGCTCAGTTCACGCTTGGCCTCCAGCAACAGGCGCTGGTGCAGCATGTCCAGCGGCGAGCAGTTCAGATGCTGGCGGCACAGGCGGGTGAGCTGCGTCGTCGTGATGCCCAGCGGCGCCGCCAGCGTGTCCAGGGTCGGGTGGCTGCGGTAGTGGCGCTCGACCTGCTCGCGGTAGCGGGCCAGATGCTGCATGGCCCGACCTTCGGGCTCGGCAGTTTCCGCCGCTTCCGCAGCAAGCGCAGGCAGCCGGGCTATGAGGGCGGCTGCCATCAGCACAGCGCCGTCAAGCACCTGGGCGCGCCAGGGTGACGTGCCAGCGTAATCGGCACGCAGCACGCGGGCAATCGCAAGTAGCGTCTGCGCGTGGGGTGAGCCGGCTTCCAATGCCACGCCGCGCGAGGCTCCCAAGCCTTCCCAGAGGCCGCGCGAGCCGCCGATCAGACTCCTGATCCGCGCCTGGTCCAGCGTGATGACGTGCCCCTCAGTTTCCGGCGAGAACGCGAAGCCATGCACCACCAGCATCGGTACCCAGACGACGGCGGGCGCACGCAGCTCCAGCAGCTGCCCGTCGATCTGCACGCGCGCCGTGCCGGACTCGATCAGCAGCAGCTGCACCAGCGTTGCATGCCGGTGCGGCTGGATTTCCCAATTGTGCAATCGGCTGCGGTCGGCGATGGACTCCATGTGGAGACCATCCAGCGCTTCATCCCGCCCCARCTCGCCATAAAGCTCATACAGAGGTGGTGAGGAACGGGCTTGAGACCTTGACATAGGTTCGAATTGTGCAAGCGCACGTTCCTGTCGTCCATTGTTCCTACACCCCCACCGACCTACGCTCACAGGTATCTGACAAGAACGGAGCGAGACATGAAGACATTGCGCACCCAGGTGCTCATCGTCGGCGCGGGGCCGTCGGGTTTGCTGCTCGGCCAATTGCTGCACAAGGCCGGCGTGGCCAACCTGATCGTCGAACGCCAGACGGGCGACTATGTGCTCGGCCGCATCCGCGCCGGCGTGCTGGAGCAGACCACCGTCGACCTCCTGGATCAGGCCGGTGTCGGCGCGCGCATGCATGCCGAAGGTCTGGTGCACCACGGCTTCGAGCTGATGTTCGACGGCCAGCGCCATCACATCGACCTGAGCCGGCTGACCGGCGGCAAGTCGGTCATGGTCTATGGCCAGACCGAGGTGACGCGCGACCTGATGGAAGCCCGCGCCGCGGTGGGCGAACAGACGCTGTATTCAGCCTCCGATGTGGAGCTGTTCGGCTTCGACGGCGATGCACCCGGTGCGCGCTGCACGGTGAATGGTGAGCGCATTGAAATCCTGTGCGACTACATCGCCGGCTGCGACGGCTATCACGGCGTCAGCCGCGCCAGCGTGCCGGCGGACGCCATCCAGACGCACGAGAAGGTCTACCCCTTTGGCTGGCTGGGCATGCTGAGCGACACACCGCCGGTCTCGCACGAGCTGATCTACGGCCGCCACGAGCGCGGCTTCACGCTGTGCAGCATGCGCTCAAGCACACGCAGCCGCTACTACCTGCAGGTGCCRCTGACCGAGCAGGTGGGCGACTGGAGCGACGAACGCTTCTGGAACGAGCTGCGCGCGCGCATGGACCCTGCGGCGGCGGCGGCCCTCGTCACCGGCCCTTCACTGGAAAAGAGCATCGCGCCGCTGCGCAGCTTCGTTGCCGAGCCGATGCGCTTTGGCCGCCTCTTCCTGGCGGGCGACGCCGCCCACATCGTGCCGCCCACGGGGGCCAAGGGGCTGAACCTGGCGGCGTCCGATGTGCGCTACCTGTCCCAGGCGCTGATCGAGCACTACCGCGAGAAGAGCGAGGCCGGCATCGTGCACTACTCGTCGCGCTGCCTGTCGCGCATCTGGAAGGCCGAGCGCTTCTCCTGGTGGTTCACAAGCCTGATGCACAACCTGCCGCACGAGCCCGAGATCGACGCCAAGCTGCACCGCGCCGAGCTGGAATACGTGGTCAGCTCCGAGGCTGCCATGACGTCGATGGCGGAGAACTACGTCGGCCTGCCCTGGTAGGGCTCACGCACCAGCTTCATCAGCAGCGCCGCCGTCCGCTGCGTCAGCGGCGTCGAGCGCTTCAGCGCCGGCGTGACCAGACACAGTGTCGTCTTCACATCGCTGGCCTTGAAGCGGGTGACGGCCAGGCGCTCCGGATGCTCGAAAGCGCGCAGCAMGTCCTCGCCCAACGCCGCGTGCCCCAGGCCGGCAGCGACCAGGTCGAGGATGGCCGGCACGCTGGACACCTCCCAGTCCACGCGCAACTGCACGCCGGCCATCGCTGCGGCCTCCTCCATGCGCTTGCGGAACACATGGCCCCGCTGCGGCATGATCAACGGCAAGCGCGACAGCTCCTCCAGCGTCAGTGGCCCGCTCGGTGCCGCCTCGGGCGGGCTCAGCAACAGCAGCGACTCCTCGCGCAGCGGCAGGATCTCCAGCGACGGCAGCGGCTCGGGGTTGTAGACCAGCGCCAGGTCCGCCCGGCCCGACACCAGCCACTCGGTGAGGTGGGTCGAGAAGCCTTCCATGATGACCAGGCGCGCCCGCGGGCAGCTGGCGGTAAAACCCCTGATCAACGGCAGCGTGTGCATGCGCGCCTGTGTCGGCGGCATGGCCACGACGATCTGGCCGACCGGCTCGTTGCGGTGCTCGCTGAGGTCCTCGCGTGCCTGCGTTACCAGGTGCAGGATGCCCTGACCATGCTCCAGCAGCCGGCGCCCGGCTTCGGTCAGCGTCACGCCGCGACCATTGCGCAGGAAGAGGGTTTCGTGCAGCTCCGTCTCCAGCGCCCGCACCTGCCGGCTCAGCGCCGGCTGCGCCACGTTCAACACCAGCGCGGCCTTGCTGAAGCTGCCGTGCTCCGCGACCTGGATGAAGTACTCGATCTGGTTCAACGTCATGTGCGCATCTTGGCAGAGCCCATGCCGGATCGCTATAGCTGATAGCAGCAGCCAGACCTAGCGCGACAGAGCTTCACTGCGAAGAATCGCGCCCCATGAGCACCGCCCTCACCCTGATCTCGTCCATGGCCACGCGCCATCTGCTGACGGCACTCGCTCAGGCGCATGCGCAGACCGGCGCGCCCGCCGTGCATCTGGAGTCTGTCGGCGGCGTGGATGCTGCGCGCCGCGTGCAGGACGGCGAGGCCTTCGACCTGGTCGTGCTGGCCAGCGACGCCATCGCCAAGCTGGAGGCCGCCGGCCGCTTGAAGCCCGGCAGCGTGCGGTCGATTGCCGACTCCAGCGTCGCCATCGCCGTGCGCGCCGGCAGCGCGCCGCCCGACATCAGCAGCGAAGCCGCCCTGCGCGCCGCCGTGCTGCAGGCCCGCAGCATCGGCTACTCGACCGGCCCCAGCGGCACGGCCTTGATGCAGCTGTTCGAGCGCTGGGGCTTGATGGACACGCTGAAGGCTCGCCTCGTGSAGGCCCGCCCCGGCGTGCCGGTGGGCAGCCTGGTGGCCAGCGGCGAGGTCGAGCTGGGCTTTCAGCAATTCAGCGAGCTGATGGATGTATCCGGCATCACGCTGCTCGGTGGCATGCCGGCCGAGGCAGACATCGTCAGCCGCTTCAGCGGCGCCGTCACGGCCAATGCAGCCCAACCCGACGCGGCCCAGGCGCTGCTGGACTTCATGGCCAGCCCGGCCACCGAAGCACTCAAACGGCAACACGGCATGCGGGCAGTCCACGGCCCGCGCTGACCTCAAAGACAACAGGAGACAAGCTTGCAGACCTCACCGATCCCCACTCCCGGCGCCCGCGCCGTGGACGTGCAGCGCCTCATCGACGACCACCCGCTGTCCCGCTGGCAATGGGTGGTCTTCGCGCTGTGCTTCTTCGTCGTGCTGCTGGACGGCTTCGACACCGCGGCCATCGGCTACATCGCGCCGTCGCTGATCAAGGACTGGGGCGTCACCAAGCCCATGCTGGCGCCGGTGCTGAGCGCCGCCCTCTTCGGCCTGGCCGCCGGCGCGCTGTTGTCCGGCCCCATCGCCGACCGGCTGGGCCGCAAGCGTGTGCTGACGGTGACGGTGCTGCTCTTCGGCGTCGCCACGCTGGCCTCGGCCTTCGCCACCAACCTGACGGAACTCAGCGTGCTGCGCTTCATCACCGGCCTGGGCCTGGGCTCGGCCATGCCCAGCGCCGTCACGCTGATGAGCGAGTACTGTCCCACGGCGCGCCGTTCCACGCTGACCAACCTGATGTTCTGCGGCTTCCCGCTGGGCGCGGCCTTCGGTGGTTTCCTGGCCGCGTGGATGATCCCGCAATGGGGCTGGCAGAGCGTGCTGGTGCTGGGCGGCATCGCGCCGCTGCTGCTGACGGTCGGCCTGCTGACGCTGCTGCCCGAGTCGGTGCGCTTCATGGTCACGCGCCGCCAGCCGGTCGAGCGCATCCGCGCCGCACTGGCCCGCATTGCCGGCCCGCAGGTGCACCAGATCGAGCGCTTCACGCTCAGCGAGACCCGCGTCGTTACCAACGAGCGCGGCGGCCTGGCGCAAGTGCTGGCCCGCTCCTACCGCCTGGGCACGCTGATGCTGTGGGTGGCCTACTTCATGGGCCTGGTGATCTTCTATGCGCTGATCAACTGGATGCCGCTGCTGTTCAAGGAGGCCGGCATCGAGCCCCGCACCGCGACGCTGATCTCCGCCCTCTTCCCGCTCGGCGGTGTGGGCGCCGTGTTCTTCGGCTGGCTGATGGACCGCGTGGAGCCCAACCGCATCGTCGCCCTGGGCTTTGCGCTGACGTCGGTGGCCATCTGGTCCATCGGCCAGATGACGGGCAACGTGGCTGCGCTGGTTGTCTGCGTCTTCCTGGCCGGCGTGCTGATGAACACCGCGCAGTCCTCGCTGCCGGCGCTGGCCGCGGCCTTCTACCCCACCAACGCCCGCGCCACCGGCGTGTCGTGGATGCTGGGCATCGGCCGCTTCGGCGGCATCCTGGGCTCGCTGCTGGTGGCCCAAATGGCTGCCATGCATGCCAGCATCGGCACCGTCTTCCTGGTGCTGGCCGTGCCCGGCGCCCTCGCCGCCGCAGCGCTGTGGATCAAGCGTGATGCCGATGGCTTTGCCGACGACCGCGATGCCCGCACGGCGCTCGCGCACTGACAACAAGGAGAAGCTCTGATGATCATCGACGTCCACGGCCACTACACCACCGCACCGGCGGCCCTCGGCGCCTGGCGCGACCTGCAGATCGCCGGCCTAAATGGGAAGCAGGACCCGTCCCGCGCCCCCAAGGCCAGCGAGCTGAAGATCAGCGACGACGAGCTGCGCGAGTCCATCGAGACCAACCAGCTCAAGCTGATGAAGCAGCGCGGCTCGGACTTGACCATCTTCAGCCCGCGTGCCAGCTTCATGGCCCACCACATCGGCGACTTCAACACGTCCGCCACCTGGGCCGCCATCTGCAACGAGCTCTGCTACCGCGTGGCCCAGCTCTTCCCAGATCACTTTGTGCCCGCGGCCATGCTGCCGCAGTCCCCCGGCGTGGACCCGGCCACCTGCATCCCCGAACTGGTCAAGTGCGTGGAGGAGTACGGCAACGTCGGCATCAACCTGAACCCGGACCCCTCCGGCGGTCACTGGACGTCGCCGCCGCTGTCGGACCGGCACTGGTACCCCGTCTACGAGCAAATGGTGGAGTACGACATCCCTGCCATGGTCCACGTGTCGACCAGCTGCAACGCTTGCTTCCACACCACCGGCGCGCACTACCTGAACGCCGACACGACGGCCTTCATGCAGTGTCTGACCAGCGACCTGTTCAAGGACTTCCCGACACTGAAGTTCCTGATCCCGCACGGCGGCGGCGCGGTGCCCTACCACTGGGGGCGCTTCCGCGGCCTGGCCCAGGAACTGAAGAAACCGCTGCTGAGCGAGCACCTGCTGAACAACATCTTCTTCGACACCTGCGTGTATCACCAGCCAGGCATCGACCTGCTGACCAAGGTGATCCCGGTCAAGAACATCCTGTTCGCCAGCGAGATGATCGGCGCCGTGCGCGGCATCGATCCCGAGACCGGCCACTACTACGACGACACCAAGCGCTACGTCGAGGCCACGGCCAATCTCAGCGACGAGGATCGCCACGCCGTCTACGAGGGCAATGCCCGCCGCGTCTTCCCGCGCCTGGATGCGCAACTGAAAGCCAAGGGTCTTTGATATGTACGAACTCGGCGTCGTCTACCGCAACATCCAACGGGCCGATCGCACGGCCGCCGACGGCCTGGCCGCGCTGGGCTCGGCCACCGTGCACGAGGCCATGGGCCGCGTCGGCCTGCTCAAGCCTTATATGCGGCCCATCTACGCCGGCGTGCAGGTGTCGGGCACGGCCGTGACCGTGCTGCTGCAACCCGGCGACAACTGGATGATGCATGTCGCCGCCGAGCAGATCCAGGCCGGCGACATCGTCGTCGCGGCGGTCACCGCCGACTGCACCGACGGCTACTTCGGCGACCTGCTCGCCACCTCCTTCCAGGCGCGCGGCGCGCGTGCCCTCGTCATCGACGCCGGCGTGCGCGACGTGAAGACACTGCAGCAGATGGGCTTCCCGGTCTGGAGCCGCGCAATCAGCAGCAAGGGCACGATCAAGGCCACGCTGGGCTCGGTCAACATCCCCGTCGTCTGCGCCGGCATGTGGGTCACGCCGGGCGATGTCATCGTGGCGGACGACGATGGCGTCGTCTGCGTGCCGTCCGCGCGTGCGGTCGACACGCTGGAAGCCGCCCTCAAGCGCGAGAGCTTCGAAGGCGAGAAGCGCGCCAAGCTGGCTTCCGGCGTGCTTGGCCTCGACATGTACAAGATGCGTGAGCCGCTGGAAAAAGCCGGCCTGCGCTACATCGACTGAAACCATGGACTTCACCAAGACCCCTGGCTGGCTGGACTGGTACGCCGCTCCTTCCAAACCGCGTTTCCAAGTCCCGGCCGGCGCCGTCGACGCGCACTGCCATGTCTTCGGCCCCGGCGCGCAGTTCCCCTTCGCGCCAGAGCGCAAGTACACGCCCTGCGACGCCAGCAAGGAACAGCTCTTCGCGCTGCGCGACCACCTCGGCTTTGCGCGCAACGTCATCGTGCAGGCGACCTGCCATGGCGCCGACAACAGCGCGCTGATCGACGCGCTGCAAAGCTCGGGCGGCAAGGCCCGCGGCGTTGTCACCATCAAGCGCGGCATCAGCGATGCCGAGCTGCAACGCATGCACGAGGCCGGCGTGCGCGGCGTTCGCTTCAACTTCGTCAAGCGGCTGGTGGACTTCACGCCCAAGGATGAGTTGCAGGAGATCGCCGCCCGCATCGCCAGGCTGGGCTGGCATGTCGTCATCTACTTCGAGGCGGCCGACCTGCCCGAGCTGTGGGACTTCTTCACCGCCCTGCCCACCACCGTCGTCGTCGACCACATGGGCCGGCCGGACGTCAGCAAACCAGTGGACGGCCCCGAGTTCGAGCTCTTCCTGAAGTTCATGCGCGAGAACGACAACGTGTGGAGCAAGCTCAGCTGCCCCGAGCGCCTGTCCGTCACCGGCCCGCGCGCGCTGGACCGCGAACAGGCCGCCTATCGTGACGTCCTGCCCTTTGCCCGCCGCGTCATGGATGAGTTCCCTGACCGCGTGCTGTGGGGCACCGACTGGCCCCACCCCAACCTCAAGGACCACATGCCCGACGACGGCCTGCTGGTGGACTTCATCCCGCACATCGCGCCGACCGCCGAGTTGCAGCAAAAGTTACTCGTGACCAACCCCATGCGCCTCTATTGGCCCGAGGAGTCCTGATGCCTCTCGACAAGTCCTACACCGACATCCCCGGCACCACCATCTTCGACGCCGAACAATCCCGCAAGGGCTACTGGCTCAACCAGTTCTGCATGTCGCTGATGAAGGCCGACAACCGCGCCCGCTTCAAGGCCGACGAGCGCGCCTATCTCGACGAGTGGCCGATGACCGATGCGCAGAAGGCGGCGGTGCTGGCACGCGACCTGAACGAATGCATCCGCCTGGGCGGCAACATCTATTTCCTGGCCAAGATCGGCGCGACCGACGGCAAGAGCTTCCAGCAGATGGCGGGCAGCATGACGGGCATGACCGAAGAGGAGTACCGCAACATGATGATCTCCGGCGGCCGCTCCGTAGAAGGCAACCGCCGCGTTGGCGAGGACGGCGACGCGCAGGCGCACCGCCAGCCGCAAGGCAAAGCAGGGAAGAAGTAACCGTGGCCCGCATCACCGCTTCCGTCTACACCTCGCATGTGCCCGCCATCGGCGCGGCACTGGACCTCGGCAAGACCACCGAGCCTTACTGGCAGCCCGTCTTTGCGGGCTATGAACCTTCCAAGCGCTGGTTCGACAACAACCGCCCGGATGTCGTCTTCCTGGTCTACAACGACCACGCGACGGCCTTCAGCCTCGACCTGATTCCCACCTTCGCCATCGGCACCGCGGCCCGCTTCGAGCCCGCCGACGAGGGCTGGGGGCCGCGCCCGGTGCCGCCCGTCATCGGCCACCCTGAGCTGGCCGCGCACATCGCCCACAGCGTCATCCAGGATGACTTCGACCTGACCATCGCCAACAAGATGGACGTGGACCACGGCCTGACCGTGCCGCTGTCGTTGATGTGCGGCYAGCCCGACCCGGTGAAAGGCGCCTGGCCCTGCACCGTCATCCCGTTCGCGGTCAATGTCGTGCACTACCCGGTGCCGTCGGGGCGGCGCTGCTTCATGCTGGGCCAGGCCATCCGGCGTGCGGTCGAGTCGTTCGGGCCGGACCTGAATGTGCAGATCTGGGGCACCGGCGGCATGAGCCACCAGTTGCAAGGCCCGCGTGCCGGTCTCATCAACCGCGAGTGGGACACCCGCTTCCTGGACCGCCTGATCGCCGAGCCCGACGCCCTGTCGCGCGTGCCGCATGACGAGTACGTGCGAGAGGCCGGCTCCGAAGGCATCGAGCTCGTCATGTGGCTGATCGCCCGCGGCGCGATGGCCGACGTCAACGGTGGCGCGGCCCCGCACGTCGCGCATCGCTTCTATCACGTGCCTGCCTCGAACACGGCGGTCGGCCATCTGATTCTGGAGAACACATGACTCAACCAATTCGTGTTGCCCTCGCCGGCGCCGGCGCCTTCGGCATCAAGCACCTGGACGGCATCAAGAACATAGCCGGCGTCGAAGTCGTCTCGCTGATCAGCCGTGACCTGGACAAGACCCGCGAGGTGGCGAACAAGTACGGCATCAAGCACGTCACGACCGACCTGGCCGATGCGCTGGCACTGCCCGAGGTGGATGCCGTCATCCTGTGCACACCCACGCAGATGCACGCCAGCCAGACMCTGGCCTGCCTGAAGGCCGGCAAGCATGTGCAGGTGGAGATTCCGCTGTGCGACGTGCTGGCCGATGGCGAAGAGGTCATCGGCGTGGCGAAGCAGTCGGGCCTGGTCGCGATGTGCGGCCACACGCGGCGCTTCAACCCCAGCCACCGGTGGGTTCACAAGAAGATCACGACAGGCGAGTTCAACGTCCAGCAGATGGA
>NZ_JBFUMO010000196.1:0-9591 GCF_054049355.1 Roseateles sp. P5_E11
CGACAACACCATGCAATGGGCCGTGTCTCAGGCCATCCCGTTCCGGCGCATGCATGTGCGCGGCAACATCCGCCTGAACCAGAACAAGGGCTGGGCCAGCGGCGGCTGGTTCTCGGACGTGCTGGTGGATGGCCAGGTCAACTCGGCCACGCAGCAGCAATGGATCTCGCGCAACAGCCAGTGGGGCAGCTGGACGGGTTCGAACTGGAACATGGTTTTCGTCGGCGTGGCTGGCGCACCCGACGGCGAATTTCCGACGCCGGGCCAGCGCTTCACCAAGATTGCGAAGACGCCGCTGGTGCGCGAGAAGCCCTGGCTCTTCATCGATGCCAAGGGGCAGTACGCCGTGCGAGTGCCTGCCTTGCGGCGCGACAGCGCGGGCATCTCGTGGGCGAATGGCGCCGTGGCGCCCGGCAAGACGCTGCCCATCGGCCAGTTCTTCATCGCCAAACCCGGCGACACAGCGGCGACGCTGAACGCCCAGCTGGCCGCCGGCAAGCACCTGCTGTTCACGCCGGGTGAGTACCTGTTGACGCAGACGCTGCAGGTGAAGCGTTCCGGCACGGTGGTGCTGGGCATCGGCTTCCCGACGCTGCGCTCGGACAACGGCCAGCCGCTGGTGAAGACGGCGGACATGGACGGGCTGACGATCTCGGGCCTGTTCCTCGACGCCGGCAAGCAGGACTCTGGCGTGCTGATGGAGGTGGCGCCGGCCGGCTCAAGGAAGCGTCACAAAGCCGACCCCATCGTGCTGCACGACCTGTTCTTCCGCATCGGCGGCGCGGCGGCCGGGCAGGTGGACACGGCCTTGCGCATCAATGCGCATGACACCCTGGTCGACCACACGTGGATCTGGCGCGCTGACCATGGCGAGGGTGTCAGCTGGACCAGCAACCCGTCCTCCCACGGCCTGTGGGTCAACKGCGAGGACGTGACCATCTATGGCCTTTTTGTCGAGCACTTCCAGAAGGAGCAGGTCGTCTGGCAGGGCAATGGCGGGCGCGTCTACTTCTACCAGTCCGAGATCCCCTACGACCCGCCGACGCAAAGCCAGTGGACGAGCCCGACCGGCCGCGGCTATGCGGCGTACAAGGTGGCCGACACGGTGACACGCCACGAGGCCTGGGGCCTGGGCGCCTACAGCGTCTTCCTGAAGCCCGACGTTGTGCTGGACCGCGCCTTCGAGGTGCCAAATCCAACAAAAGCGCCCGGCGTGCGCTTGCGCCACATGATCACCGTCTGCCTGGTGGACAAGGGCAGCATCGAGCGCGTCATCAACGACGCCGGTGACTCGGCGCGCTGTCAGGGCGGCAGCAATACGGCGACGCTGAAGGACTATCCCTGAGGTGTCGGCATCGTCCGACAGTGCATCGCGCTGTCGGACACTGTTTGTCACATGCTGCCGACCTTAGCCTGGGCCCATCTCAAACCAAGGAGAGCGCCATGGGTGCCACCAAGATCATTGCCATCCTGCTGCTCGTCATCGGCGCGGCCAGCCTCGCGATGGGCGGCTTCAGCTACACCAAGGACAAGACCGTCGTGAAGCTCGGCTCGCTGGAGGTCTCGGCCAAGGAGAAGGAAACGGTCAATGTGCCGGTATGGCTGGGCGTGGGCGCCATCGCCATCGGCGGCTTGCTGCTGGTTTTCGGCAGCCGGAGATAAAAACGGGCGCCCGAAGGCGCCCTTGCTGATGCTGCCGAAGAGAAACGGTCAGCCCGCCTCTTTCGCGAGGCGCTCTTCGATGCGCGCCTTGACGGCCGGCAGCGCGGCGGGCAGGTGGAAGGCGAGCTGCGCAAACAGCTCGTCGTGCAGCTTCATCTCGGCCTGCCATTCGGCGGCGTCGATGCGGGTCACGGTGTCGAACTGCTCCGGCGAGAAGTCCAGGCCATCCCAGTTCAGGTCGGTGTAGCCAGGTGTCACGCCAAACACATGCTCCTGGCCACCGCCGGTGCCTTCCAGGCGGTCCAGCATCCACTTCAGCACGCGCATGTTCTCGCCGTAGCCGGGCCAGACGAACTTGCCGTCGGCGCCCTTGCGGAACCAGTTGACGCAGTAGATGGCGGGCAGCTTGGCGCCCGAGGCTTCAAGCTTGGCGCCCAGGTCCAGCCAGTGCTGGAAGTAGTCGGCCATGTTGTAGCCCATGAAGGGCAGCATGGCGAACGGGTCGCGGCGCACGATGCCCTGCTGGCCGGCGGCGGCGGCGGTGGTCTCGCTGCCCATGGTCGCGGCCATGTAGACGCCCTCGGTCCAGTCGCGCGCCTCGGTCACCAGCGGCACCGTGGTGGAGCGGCGGCCGCCGAAGATGAAGGCGTCGATGGCCACACCGGCGGGGTTGTCCCAGTTGGCGTCCAGCGCCGGGTTGTTGGTCGCAGCCACGGTGAAGCGGGCGTTCGGGTGAGCGGCCTTGGCGCCGGTTTCCTTGGCGATCGCGGGCGTCCAGTCCTTGCCCTGCCAGTCGATGGCGTGGGCGGGCGGTGTGTCCGTCATGCCTTCCCACCAGACGTCGCCGTCGTCGGTCAGCGCCACGTTCGTGAAGATCACGTCGCGCTCCAGGCTGTCCATGCAGTTGGGGTTGGTATGCGAGTTGGTGCCCGGGGCGACACCGAAATAGCCGGCCTCGGGGTTGATGGCGTAGAGCTTGCCGTCGGCGTGGGGCTTGATCCAGGCGATGTCGTCGCCGATGGTGGTGATCTTCCAGCCGTCGAATGCGGCAGGCGGGATCAGCATGGCGAAGTTGGTCTTGCCGCAGGCGCTCGGGAAGGCGGCGGCGACGTGGTACTTCTTGCCCTGCGGGCTTTCCACGCCCAGCACCAGCATGTGCTCGGCCAGCCAGCCTTGGTCACGGCCCATCGTGGACGCGATGCGCAGCGCGAAACACTTCTTGCCCAGCAGCGCATTGCCGCCGTAACCCGAGCCATAGCTCCAGATCTCGCGCGTTTCAGGAAAATGGACGATGTACTTGGTCTTGTTGCAGGGCCAGCTCACATCGGCCTGGCCTTCTGCCAGCGGTGCGCCCACGGTGTGCACGCAAGGCACGAAGTCGCCATCCGTGCCCAGCAGCTCGATGACGGCGCGGCCCATGCGCGTCATGGTGCGCATGTTGACGGCGACATAGGGGCTGTCGCTCAGTTCCACGCCGATGTGGGCGATCGGACTGCCCAGCGGCCCCATGCTGAAGGGCACCACATAGAGGGTGCGGCCGCGCATGCAGCCCTTGAAGAGGGCCTTGTCGCCGGTCTGCAGCAGCTCGCGCATCTCGGCCGGGGCCATCCAGTTGTTGGTCGGGCCGGCGTCTTCCTTCTTGGCGGAGCAGATGAAGGTGCGGTCCTCGACGCGGGCGACGTCGCTGGGGTCGGAATTGGCCAGGTAGCTGCCGGGGCGCAGCTTGGGGTTGAGTTTCTTGAAGGTACCGGCGGCGACGAGCTGGTCGCACAGGCGCTGGTACTCATCGGCGCTGCCGTCACACCAGTAGACGTCGGCGGCCTCGGTCAGGGCGGCGATCTCGGCCACCCAGGCAATTAGCCGGGCGTTTTTGACATAGGCGGGCAGGTTCAGCCGCAGCCCCTGCATGGCGGGTTGGTTCATGGCGAAAGCTCCAATCATGGGAATGTGTTTGGGGCAGCTGGCGAGCTGGCCCAAGCACACCGAACCTGAGGAGGTGGATTGTCGAATCCAATGTAATCACGCCGTAACCACCGGGATCGGTGGGGGTCATGCAAAACAGGAATAACACCATGCCAGCGCGGCCGCGCAGCTCACGGCGGTGGCGAAGCGGGGCTAGGGTTTGCGCGAAGAGTGCGTGAAACTTGACGCAACTTCCTGGGTCGTCAGCCCTCGAGTCGCGTACCCAGCCGCCCCAGCACCAGCAACGCCACGGTGGCCGTCAAAGCAGCAAGGCCGGCCAGGCCCACCAGGCCGAAGCGATCCGCCAGCGCCGCGAACAGCGGCGGGCCACTGACCGAGCCCAGGTTGCCCAGTTGCACCAGCACGCCGGAAGCGCGAGCCTGCTGGGCCGGGGTGGGGTTGAGCTGCGGGATCAATGTGGACGCGGCGCCGCCGCCCAGGCCGGCGCAGGTCAACGTCAGCAGTGCCAGCGCCTCGGTGGGTGCGCCCATGAGCGCCGCTCCGGTCAGCGCCAGTGCCGCGGCGCCAAAAGCCAGGTACGCCAGGCGCACCAGCTTCAAGCCGCCCTCGAAGCGCCGCGCGGCCCATCCTGCCGCCAGCGTGCCCGCCGTGGCCATCAGCGGCAGCACCGTGTGAAAACCGCCCTGACCCTGGCCGCTGAAGCGCGGCACGAAGGTGATCAGCGCGATTGTCGGGAAGGCATAGAAGAAGAACGCCAGGCCGGGCAGCGCGGTGCGCAGGTCGGCATAGACCTCGCGGTGCAGGGCCAGCACACCGGCGCGCGCGCCCGCCATGACCGGCGCGGGCGCCGCACGGACGTCGGCCACCCACAACCGCACCGCCAGCGCCGCCAGGGCCAGCAACATTGCATGCCCGGCGAGGGTCTCGCGCGGCGCCAGGCCCTGGGGCAGCAGGCGATCCAGCCCGGCCAGCACGGCGAAGGCCAGGCCCACCACCGTGGCCCACAGGCCCATGACGGCGGTGCGGTGTGGCGGCGCGCAGGCGTGGATCAGCAGCGTCGGCGTGGCCACCATGATGGCCAGATGGGCCGCGCCCTCGGGCACACGGCTGGCCCAGAACAGACCGAAAGGCGGCAGCAACGCTTGCAGAGCCGACAGCAAGGCGCCGCCGCCCAGGCCGATCAGCAGCAGGCGGCGATAGCCCACCCGCGGCGCGAGCCAACCCGCCACGACGCCGCACAGCAGGCCCACCACGCCGACGGTCGACAGCAGCAAGCCCATGCCGGCGGGCGAGGCGTTGTAGACCGCCTGCAGTCGCGTGAACTCGATGGAAATCTTGGCGAACTGGCCGCCGGCCAGCACGCCGCAGGCGCACAGCAGCAGCACGATGGCCCAGCGGGTGCGGGCGGGGGTGTCGATCATGAGGGAATGGCAGCAGGAGCGGCCGCCATGTTGCCAGCTGTGCTGGGGAATACTGAGGCATGACGCACTGATTCAGCGGCATCTTCGCCTGCCGTCGCGCTCTGGAGAAACGATGAAGCCTGTTCCGTCTGCGCTCGCGCTGCTGATGCTGCTGGTCGCGCCGCTGGTCGCCAACGCGGCGGATGCCTCCCGAACGCCGGCAAGCGTCTCGCCGCCGCTGCCGCAAACCGCCCCCGGGGAGCGGCTCGGCACCCTCCTGAACGTGCTCAATAGCGGTGACGCCATTGCGTTGCAGGCGCTGGTCGCTGACAGCTTCGACGCCGCCGAACGAGACCGCCAGTTCGCCGCGGGACAGGTCCAGGATCTGCGGCGCGTGCATGCGATGACAGGCGGCCTGGCGCTGCGTCGCGTCGAGCGGTCGAGCGCCATCGGGATCGAAGCCCTGGCGCAAGGCTTGGCGACGTCTGCCTGGTACCGCCTGTCGGTCTTTACCACCGCCAAGCCGCCGGAATTCTCCGAGCCGGCACCACCCCACAAGATCGTCGCCTTGGGAATCGGCTCGGCCAACGCGCCGCCGGAACTGGCCGAGGCCGGGCTGGACGGGCGGCATTGGCGCGCACGGCTGGATGGGCTCATCGACTTTCTCGCCGCGGGCGACCGGTTCTCGGGCGCCGTGCTCGTGCAAGGCGGCGGGCGCACGCTTTACGCGCGGGCCGTGGGTGATGCGGATCGGGATGCCCATGCCCGCAACGGGCTGCGCACGCGCTTCAACCTGGCCTCGATCACCAAGATGTTCACGGCCGTCGGCGTGGGCCAGCTGGTGCAGGCGGGCAAGGTCCGGCTGTCGGACCCGGTCGGCAAGGTGTTGCCCGAGCTGGCCGACACCGAGCTGGGACGACAGGTGACGGTGCACCACCTGCTGTCGCACACGTCCGGCATGGTCGGCGCACGGGAAGCCATCGAGAAGGGTTTGGAACCTCCGCGCACCGCGCGTGGTGTGGCCGAGATGACGGCCTCCTTCATCGGCGCCCCGCTGGCCTCTCCCCCAGGCCAGCAATTCAGCTACAGCAATGCGGGCTATGTCCTGCTGGGTGCCATCATCGAGCGGGTGTCGGGCGAGCCCTATCGCGACTACGTGCAGCGGCATGTGTTCGCTGCGGCCGGCATGCGCGACAGCTGCTTCTGTTCTCCCACCGACGGCAGGCATCGCGTGGCAACGGCCCACGAGGATGCGCCGTCCGGCGGCAAGGCGCCGAGCACCGCGCGCCTGCCCTTGATCGGGTCTCCGGCCAACATGGCTTTCGCCACGGTCGGCGACATGGCCCGCTTCGCCGACGCGCTGTATCGCGGCCGCCTGTTGAGGCGCAACCTGGTCGAGCAGTTCTGGACCGGTGTGACCGAGCAGCCTGATGGCGTCGAATACGGCTACGGGGCCCATGTCGAGCGGTACAACGGCCGCCGCGTCGTCTGGCACGGCGGCGGCGCGCCGGGCGCGACGAATCGGTTCGAGATGTTTCCCGACGAAGGCGTGACGGTCGTCGTGTTGTCCAACATCGATACCGAGCCGGAACTGATCACGAGCAAGCTCCGGGAGTGGCTGTCCGCACGCCAGCCCGCCGCGCCGCAGACCGCGCCGCCGCCCCTGCTCGCGCTGTCGGTGCAACCCGTGCAGGCCGCGTTGGCGCCGGGCGACGAAGCGGCCTTCGACCTCGTCGTCGCCAACCGGGGCGGGCCAGCCCACGCGGTCGTTGTCAATTTCGAGGTCAAGGACGAGGCCGGCAACAAGGTCGGGCAGCAATTCTTCGCCGACCAGAAGCTGGACACCTTGCAAACCCGGACGTTCCGCTTCACCTGGGCGCCGAAGGAGAAGGGCCGATACCGCATCGGCGCCGGCGTCTTCGGCCCGGGGTGGGGCAGCAAGCTGTTGGTCGAGGACGGCCTGGCGGTCGTGCAGGTGCCGTGAGCACTTCGAGCACTTCGCGGCCGTGGGCTGCCTATGGGTCCGCGGCCAGCTGGTGACCGCTTCAGCTGCCGTGCCAGCGTTTGGCCGCCCGCCTCACCACTTCGGGCAACAGGTGGTTCTCGGCCTCGACGCGCCGCAGCCAGGATGCGTCGTTGCCAATGCCGTTGATCTCGCGGCGCATGTATTGCAGCGCGGCTTCCGCGTGCAGGTCACCGGCGTGGGTGTCCAGCTTGGTCAGCACATGGATCAGGTCGTCGCGCAGCACGCGGTGGTCACCGGTCTCGGGATCGACGAAGGTGCCGTCCAGGCCGAAGCGGCAGGCCTGGAAGCGGTTGAAGGTGTAGGGCAGGTAATCGTCTTCGCTGAGCTTGAACGGTTTCTCCACCGTGATCCAGCGCGCCAGGCACTGGATGAAGCCGGCCAGGGCCGCCGCCTTCTCGATGGTCAGCGGTGTGTCAAGCACGCGGACTTCGATGGTGCCGAACTCGGGCTTGGGGCGGATGTCCCAGTAGAAGTCCTTCATGCCCGAGACAACGCCGGTGCGGGTCATCTTGGCGAAGTAGGCCTCGAAGTCGGTCCAGGTTTGCACGAACGGCGCACGGCCCGACAGCGGGAAGGCGAAGACCGAGTTCAGGCGTGCCGAATCGAAGCCGGTGTCCTCGCCCTGCACAAACGGAGACGATGCCGCCAGCGCGATCAGGTGGGGGATGAAGCGGCTCATGCCGTGCAGCAGCACCAGGGCTTCGTCGGCGCTCGGGCAGCCGATGTGGACATGCTGGCCGAAGATGGTGAACTGCTTGGACAGGTAGCCGTACAGCGACGACAGCTCATGAAAGCGCGGCGTCTCGAAGATGCGCTGGCGCTTCCAGTGCTGGAAGGGGTGGGTGCCGCCGCCGCACAGGCTCACGTCCAGCTTTTCGGCACAGTCCACCAGCGCGTCGCGGATCTGGCCCAGCTCCGACAGCACCTGGCCGAAGCCCGTGCAGACGCCGGTGGCCAGCTCGATCATGCTGCTGGTGATCTCGGGCTTCACGTCGCCCGGGATGCTGCGCTTTTCCATCAGCCGCATCAGGTCACCCGAGACAGGCGCGAGGTCGTAGTCGTCGCTGTTGACGATCTGCAGTTCGAGCTCGACACCGAGGGTGAGCGGCTGCGATTTGGAGAAATCACCCAGGCTCATTCAACGGCCTCCTTGTTGCGTGGGACGCGCTTGGGCGCAGGCGGCAGCTCGCCGGCCAGGCGCAGCGCGAACTGCACGGCGATGGGGCCGATCAGTTCCAGCACGGCAATGCTGGCCAGGATGATGGGTACGGCGCCGGCAGCCAGTTCCGGCTCGGCGCGCATCAGCTCGCTGAGCATGACCAGGGCGGTCGCGGACAGCGGCGTCATCGTGATCGATAGCGCCAGGCCCTGGCGCCAACTGGCCTTGGCCATGGGCGCCAGCGCCACGATGGCCACGGTCTTGGCGATGAAGCGGGCTGCCAGCAGCGCCAGCGCGGCGAAGCCGCCGGCGACGAGGATCTTGGGCGACCAGGCCGAGCCGACGATGACGAAGAGCATCAGCACCAGCGCCCCGCCCGAGGTGCCGAAGTGACGCGGCCAGACCCAGGGCCGGTCGCTGGTGTTGCGCAGCAGCAGGCCCGCCAGCAGCGGCATCAGCAGCGTCGACACGCCGATGGCGCGCGCGGCGACGATGGCGAAGGCGACCAGGCCGAACAGCAGCAGCACGGCGCTCTCATTGCGCAGGTCCAGGCGCCGCGCAACGAGGTAGACGGCGCCCGCCAGCAGCGCGGCCAGCCCCAGTGTCGTCAGCAGCGAGATCGCCAGGCCAGCGAGCGCCTGCGACAGGCTGCCGCCGTCGTCGGCCGCCCACCAGGTGCGCATCAGGATCAGCGCGACAACGGCGTACAGCGTGTTCAAGGCCGTCAGCAACGAAGCCCGCTGCGTGACTTGACCCGCAGCCCCCAATTCCATCGCGACGCGGCCGGACACGGCGGCGGGTGCCGGCATGGCCAGGATGGCGCAGGCGATGGCCGTCTGCCAACTGAGATCAAACAGGCGCAGCACGAAGGCCACCGCCAGTGCACTGAGCAGGGCTTCGGCCAGGCTGGTCAGCGCCAGGCCAGGGTTGCGGACCAGCCAGCGCAGGTGCACGCGGCTGCCGATCTCGAACAACAGCAGGCCCAGGGCCAGGTCGGTCACAGTCTGGGCCGCGCCGGCCAGCGGCATCGCAACGCCGTGGCCGAAGGCAGCGGCCACGCAGCCTGCCAATGTGTAGCCGACCACGCGCGGCAGCCGCGTCGTCGCGGCGATGAATTCGCCGGCCAGAGCGCCGGCCAGCAGCACGCCAACGACGAACATCAGCGCGCTGGACGGAGGAACGGCCAAGCCGGCCCAGACCCGCGCGCCGGTGTCTAGTGCATTCATAGGCTCTCCCTAAAAGTTTTGGCCGAAGCCTAGACGCACGGTCGGCGCGCCCTTGTAGGCCGACATGCCGAAAGCCTCCTGGACAATGGCCGCCATGCAAGTCGTCAGCGTGAACACCGCCCGCGTCGAACACTTTGTTGCGACCTCGGGCCAGGTACTGGATTCGGCCATTYGCAAGCGCCACTGCCAGGGGCC
>NZ_JBFUMO010000197.1:0-9579 GCF_054049355.1 Roseateles sp. P5_E11
CTACACCATCGTCAAGCTGCGCATCATTGGCCGCGCCCAGCAGTTGCTGCGCGTGGATTTCGAGAACGAGCCCGACCACGAGGCGCTGGGCGAGATGCTTGAGGCCTTCGCCGAGCAGTTGCCCCGACACGACGTCGTGCTGTTCTCCGACTATGGCAAGGGCGGCCTCACGCACATCCCGCGCATGATCGAAATGGCCCGCGCCGCGGGCAAGCCCGTGCTGGTCGACCCCAAGGGCAGCGACTACAAGCGCTACGCCGGCGCCAGCGTCATCACGCCCAACCGGGGCGAACTGGCCCAGGTCGCGGGCGCCTGGCGCGGCGAGGAAGAGCTGCGCGCCAAGGTCGAGACGCTGCGCGCCGACATCGACGTCGGCGCCGTGCTGCTGACGCGCTCGGAAGAAGGCATGACGCTGTTCGAAGCCAGCGGCGTCACTCACGAGCCGGCACGCGCCCGCGAGGTGTTCGACGTGACCGGCGCAGGCGACACCGTCATCGCGACGCTGGCCGTGATGACCAGCGCCGGCGTGCCGCTGCCCGAAGCCATGCGCCTGGCCAACAAAGCTGGCGGCATCGTCGTCGGCAAGTTCGGCACGGCAACAGTGAGCTACGACGAGCTGGCGGCATGAGCATGCTGGAAGACAAGCTCATCGACGCCGCCGCGCTGGGCGACGCCGCGCTGGCAGAGCGGTTGGCCACGCTGGGCCGCCCCATGGTGTTCACCAACGGCGTGTTCGATGTGCTGCACCGCGGTCACGTGGCCTACCTGCATGCGGCGCGCGAGCAAGGGGCGAGCCTCGTCGTGGCCGTCAACTCCGACGTCTCAGCGCGTGGCCTCGGCAAGGGGCCGGACCGGCCGCTGAACCGCGACGTCGACCGCGCCCTGGTGCTGGCCGGCCTGGCGTCGGTCGATGCGGTGCTGTTCTTCGACGAGCCCACGCCTTGCGCACTGCTGGCGCGCGTGCGCCCGCAGCTCTACGTGAAGGGCGGCGACTACGACATGGAAGCGCTGGAAGAGACGCGCCTCGTGCGTTCGTGGGGGGGCGATGCGCGCGCCATTCCCTTCGTCGACGGCTACTCGACGACCGCCCTGGTCAACCGCATCCGCGCGCAGGGCCGATGAGCGCGCGCCGCCCCGCCGCCTTCCTCGACCGCGACGGCGTCATCAACATCGACCACGGCTACGTCTACCGCTGGGAAGACTTCACCTTCGTACCTGGCGCGGTGGATGGCCTCCGCCGCCTGCAGGCTGCCGGTTACGCCCTCGTCATCGTGACCAACCAGTCGGGCGTGGCGCGCGGCTACTACGACGAAGCGGCGGTGCAGCACCTGCACGACGCGCTGCGGGAGCACCTGGCGCAACAGGGCATCACGCTGGCCGCCATCGAGTACTGCCCCCACCTGCCCGACGCGCAGCTGCCCCGCTACGCGCTCGACTGCGACTGCCGCAAGCCCGCGCCCGGCATGATCCTGCGCAGCGCCGAAGCGCTGGACGTCGACCTCGCCGGCTCGCTGATGTTCGGCGACAAGCCATCGGACGTCGAAGCTGGCCTGGCGGCAGGCGTCGGGCGCTGCGTTCTTCTCGCGAAGAACGGGCAGCCGACCCCGTCGGCCGTGGACTACCTCGACCTCCCGCAGGCGCTGGCCGCACTGGGCATCGCTTGATGATCGGCCCGCCCGTCTTCGCGATCGAGGCCACCAACCTGACCGACGAACGCGGCACCGGCATCGGCCGCTACACGCGCCAGCTCATCGAAGCCTTGTCGGCGCTGCAGGTGCCACCGCAGGACGAGTTCGAGCTGCTGCAGCTGTGCAAGCGCTCGCGTTGGCAGCTGCGTGACCGGCTGGCCCAGGGCCCCCGGCTGTCCAGCCGCTGCTGGTGGGGCCCGGTCTGGCCGCTGCCGCGCCCGTCATGCGCCTTGCTGCATGTGCCCGACGAACGCCAGCCGCCCTGGCGCGTGCCCACCGTCGCGACCGTGCACGACCTCTACGCCGCGTTGAACATCAACTACACCGACGAGAAGAAGCGCCAGCGCAAGCTGCGCCATTACGAACATCTGCGCGACAGCTGCGCGCGGCTGGTGTGCGTCAGCGAGAACACGCGGCAGGACTTCCTGCGCCTGGTCGGCGGTGATCCGGCGCGGCTCAAGGTCGTCCATCCGGGCGTCGCACCCGAGTTCCGGCCGCACACGGCGGACGAGATTCAGGCCGTGCGCACGCGCCATGGGCTGGCGGGGCCCTATCTGCTATTCGTCGGCTCCACGCCCAACAAGAACCTGGCACGCACCATCGAGGCCTTCGCCGCTGGGCGCTTCGGCCAGGACTACACATTGATGGTCTGCGGCGAACACTCCCGCAACCAAGGCGAGGCCCTGGCGGCACGGCTTGCCGAGCTGGGCCTGGCCTCGCGCGTGCACTTCGCAGGCTTTGTCAGCGACACGGACCTGCCCGCGCTCTACGCCGGCGCGGCGGCCTATCTCTTCCCGTCCTTGTACGAGGGCTACGGCCTGCCCATCCTGGAGGCCATGGCCTGTGGCACGCCCGTGCTGGCCAGCGACCGCGGCAGTTGCCCCGAGGCGGCGGGTGGCCACGCCGCTATCGCAGACCCGGAGGACATCGAGGCGCTGGCCGCGGGCATTGCGGCCGCGGTGGCGATGACGCCCGCTCGCCGCGCAGCGGCACTGGCCTACGCGCGCACGCGGACCTGGGAGGCCACGGCCCGCGGGACGCTGGCGGTCTGGCGGGAAGCGCTGGCGCGCTAGCCGATCACCTCTTGCACACGGGCCTCGACGTCCGCGGCGCCGATGTCCGACAGCTGCGCGGCCTGCAGCAAGTGCACGTGCTCGGGATCGTGCTCCAGCGGCGGGCGCGGGCCGAGCACGATGAAGGCATGCGTGCCCACCGCGGCCGCGATGTTGACGGCACCCGTGTCGTTGCCGATGCAGGACCGCGCCAGCGACAGGGCCGCCACGCTCTCGGCGACGCTGCTGTCGGTCATCGTCGCCACGCGCTCGCGCAATGCCGGCTCGACGCGCGCCAGGATGGTCTGCGCCAGCACGCCTTCCGCCGGCCCGCCCAGCAGCAGGACGCCGTGGCCACGCGCGGCCAGGCGATTGGCCAGTTCGACGAAGTTGTCTTCGCCCCACTGCTTGTAGGGCTCGGACGCGCCGATGGCCAGTGCATGAAAGGGCCGCGGCAATGGCGCCAGGCGCTCGCCCATGCGCGCCAGCGCATCGGGGCGCACGCTGATGCGAGGCACGATGAGCGCGCTGCAGAAACCCTGGGCGATGGAGAAATTCGTCGCGTCCTTGTAGCCCGCCACGGCGGGGCCGCGGTAGCGACTGATCCAGGGCGATCGGGTCAGCAGCAGGCGCTGCAGCCAGGTCTCGCCGAAGCCGAGGACGGTGCGGATGCCGGCGCGCCAGCAGACGATGATGGCGCGACCCGGATGGTCAGAAAACAGCACCATGCGGTCGAAATGCTTGGGGGCCAGCTCGGCGCCCAGTCGCAGCAGGCCATCCAGGCCGCTGTGGCGGCCGCGGCGACGCTCGCTCTTGCGCGGGCGCCGGTCGAAATCGATGATTTCGCGCACCCAGGGTTCGTGGCCCAGCAGCTCGCGGGCCATCGTGGTGGGCGCGGYGATGAGGCTGACCTGGCCGTCGCGGCTCTGCTCGGCCACGCAGCGGAAGTACTGCGCGTGCCACACAAGATCGCCCATGCCATTGAGCTGCAGCTGCACGGCTGTTTTGGGGCGGGTGTCTGCCGGGCTCATGCGGCCTGCGCCAGCGCGATACGGGCAACGTCGCCGGGCTGGATGTCGGCCAGCCTGGGCGCGGTCAGCATGTGCAGCGTTTCGGGGTCATGCGCCAGCAGCGGACGTGGGCCCAGCATCACCCAGGTCGGCGTGCCGACCGCAGCGGCGATCTGCACGCCGCCCGTGTCGTTGCCCAGGCAGGTCCGCATCAGCGACATGGCCGCCACGGTCTCGGCCACCGTGCCGTCCGTGACGGCCAGGATGCGCGGGCGCAGTGCCGGCTCGACGCGCTGCAGGATGGCCTGCGCCATCTCGCGCTCCGCCGGGCCGGCGATCAGCAGCACCCCGTGGCCGGCGCGGGCCAGCTCGGCGGCCAGCGCGGCGAAGTTGTCGGTGCCCCACTGCTTGTAGGGCTCCGACGAGCCGATGCACAGCGCATGCATGGGCTGTGGCAGGCCCCGCACTCGCGCCTTCATGCGCTCCAGCGCTTCGGGGCGCACGACGAGGCTCGGCACGATGGGTGCATCGCACCATCCATGCGCGATGGCGAACATCGTGGCGTCCTCGTAGGTGCCGACCGCCGGCCCGCTGTAGCGCTGAATCCATGGCCCATGCGACAGCAGCCGGCGCTGCAGCCAGGTCGTGCCATAGCCCAGGCGCTCAGGGATCTTCGCGGCCAGCGCCACCAGGGAGCGGTTCGTGTAGTTGGTGAACAGCACGATGCGGTCGAACTGCTTCTCGCGCAGCTCCACACCCATGCGGAACAGGCCCAGCACGCCACGGTGACGCCCCTGTCGGCCCTCATGGCGGCGCGGGTGGCGGTCGAAGTCGATGATCTCGCGCACCCAGGGTTCATGGCCTACCAGCTGCGGCGCGAACACGGTCGGCGAGGCGATCAGCGACACCTGCCCTCCAAAACTGGTCTCGGCGACGCGTCGAAAGTACGGCACATGCCAGACCAGGTCGCCCATGCCGACCCACTGCAGCAGGACCACGGTGCGCGGGCGGGTGTCGGGGCCTGCCGGGCCGTCCGCGGCGGAACGGATCACCGGCGCGGGCGAAGGCGGAATCGGATGCATCGGGCGTGAGAAGCGGGGGGCGGCGGCGATTCTATGGGCCGGGCATGGCGGCACCGGCTGGCGAAGCGCCTCCAAACACGCACGACAATCACGCCCGATGTCGACCACCGCCGAAGCCAATCCTGCCCGCCGCCTGGRCCAGTACATCTACCCGCACCGTTGGGGCGCGCTGTTGACGGTGCTGGCCTACATCGGCGCGGCCGCCACCGAGCCGATGATCCCCAAACTGATCGGCTATGCCTTCGGCGAGGGCTTCACCAAGGATGCCTTTCCGCTGTGGATGATCCCGGTCGTGCTGATCGGCCTGTACCTGATGCGAGGTGTCTTCGGCTTTGCCGGCCAGTACCTCTTCAACTGGACGCTGACGCGCAGCGTGATGGACTTCCGCTCCACCCTCGTCAACGCACTGCTGCGGCTGGACGCCCAGGTCTACACGCGCATGCAGCCCGGCACGGCGGTCAGCAAGGTCGTCAACGACCCGCAGCAGATCCTGCAGCTCGTCGGCGATGTCGGCGTGAGCGTGCTGCGCGACGGCCTGCCGGCGCTGGCAATGCTGGGCTACCTCTTCTATCTGAACTGGCAGCTGACGCTGCTCAGCCTGGTCGTCACGCCGCTGATGGCGCTGGTGATGAAGAAGCTCAACCAGCGCATGCGGCTGATGGCGACGCGCTCCTATGACTCTCAGCTGCTGCTCGTCAACAAGGTCGACGACCTGACTCGCGCCTGGCGCGTGGTGCGCCAGTTCGGCGCGGCCGCGCACGAACGCGAACGCTTCGCTGCCGTTGCCCACGACGTGCGCCGCAACAACCTGAAGACGGCAACCGCCGGCGCCTTGGCCCAGCCATTGTCGCAACTGGTCGCCAGCGTCGGCCTGTCCTTCATCATCTGCGTGGCACTGTGGCAGGCGCGCGCTCAGGGCACGGGGGTGCAGGCCTTCGCCGAGTTCGTCACGGCCCTGCTGCTGCTGACCTCGCGGCTGCGCCATTTGTCCGACCTGGCCGCGCCGCTAACTCGGGCTACCGTCATCGCCAAGGGCTGCTTCGAGCTGATGGATGCGCCCAAGGAGGCCGACAGCGGCACCCGAGAGCTGCCGTCGCACGCACACGGCGAGCTGACGATGGAAGACGTGCGCCTGACCTATCCCGGCGCCTCCCAACCGGCTCTGGACGGACTCAGCCTCGCCTTTCACGCCGGCAAGACGACGGCCCTGGTCGGGGCCTCTGGCGCGGGCAAGAGTTCCATCATCCATCTGCTGCTGGGCTTCGGCCGGCCGGACGCGGGCCACATCCTGCTGGACGACATCGACATCGAGGCGCTGACGCGTCTATCCCTGCGCCGCCAGTTCGCCGTCGTGTCGCAGGACATCGTGCTCTTCGACGACTCCGTGGCCAACAACATCGCCTACGCGCAGCCGCGCGACGAGGCCAGGCTCGAAGCCGCGCTGCGCGCCGCCCATCTTTGGGACTTCGTGCAGACGCTGCCCGAGGGCGTCGAAACCCACGTCGGCGCCAATGGAAGCAAGCTCTCTGGCGGCCAACGCCAGCGCCTCGCGATTGCCCGGGCGCTGTACAAGGACGCGCCGATCTGGATCTTCGACGAAGCCACCTCGGCGCTGGACACCGAGAGTGAGCGCGCCGTGCAACAGGCCCTGGCCGCCTGGTCGGGCCGCAAGACGCTGATCGTCATTGCCCATCGGCTGTCCACCATCCGCGATGCGGACGTCATCCACGTACTCGGCGCCGGCAAGCTTGTCGAGACCGGCACGCACGCCGAGCTGATCGCGCGCGATGGTGCCTACGCGGCCATGGTGCGGGCACAGCTCGGCGAAGCCTGACGATGAAGCGGCGGGCCCTGCTGCTGTGGGTGGCACTTCCCGCCCTGGCTCAGAGTGAGGTCGAGGCCAACACCGCGACCCGCGCGGAACTCGAATCCCTGCCTGGCCTGGGCCCGGCCCTGGTGCAGCGCCTGCTGGCCGCGCGGCCCTTCAAGGACTGGGCCGACCTGATGCGGCGCGTGCCGGGCGTCAAGGCGGGAACCGCCCGCAAGCTCTCCAGCGCCGGCCTGCGCGTGGCCGGCCAAGCCTTCTCAACAGCCGGCAGCGAACCCGGCTGAGCGGCTCTTGCGAAGCAGCGCCGGGTCGATCTGCGGCGCCCGCGCCGGCCAGCCGAAGAAGCGCTGCACCTCGGCGCGCTTGGCCAGCGTGTCGCTCATGCCCAGGTTGATCAATTCGTTGACGAAGCTAGGTTCGAACAGCAGATAGCTCACGAGCGCCGAGCCGCTGGTCGTCTTGCCCTTGCCGCTGACGCCGAAGGCCCGCAGCATGGCGCGCACCGAGGGCGGCAGGCTGGCCTGATGCTCGCCGGCCAGTTCGTCCAGGCGCCGGCTGGGCGCAATGACGAGCAGCTCGATGGGCCGCAGCGCCGTTGCCGCTCGCGTCTCGCGTGACAACAGGGCCAGCGTGCGGTTGATGCGGCGCAGCCGTTCGACGTCCACCGCCAGCGCATCCAGGAAGATGTTGGACAGCGCATGGCCGGCAATCTGGGCCATGCTGGGATGGGCCTCGGTGGCGGTGACGCGGCGCCCCTCGGGTTCCTTCATGCGGCCCGCGCCGATGACGAGGACGCGCTCGGCACCCAGGTGCACGGCCGGCGAGATCGGCGCGCTCTGGCGCATCGAGCCGTCGCCGAACCACTCGGCCACGCCCTCCAGCTCCAGCAGCTCGGCCGGGAAGATGAAGGGGATGGCCGAGGACGCCATCAGGTGACTCAGGCTCAGCTTGGTCTGCACCGCCATGCGCTGCTCGCGCAGCCACGGCACGACGTGGTGATGGGTCTGGAAGAAGGTGACGTGCTGGCCCGAGGTGTAGCTGGAACCGGTCAGCGCCAGCGCGCGCAGATGGCCGCCGTCCAGCATGGTCTCGATGCGCGGCATGTCGAGGTAGCGGGCCAGCAGCTCGCGCAGCGGTGAATTGTTCAGCAGGCTGCGCGGGCGGCTGCGCGTCCAGCGTGCAATGGCCCAGCCCAGGCTCAACATGCTGAGCCAGCGCGCGCCGCTCCTCACCGCCTCGAACGCGTCGGCACGGTAGATGTTCTCGACATGCAGGCCCTGCCAGAGGTGCAGCAGACCGTCGACGGCGGCGTCGAAGTCGTCCGCGTGGCAGGCCAGCGTCGACGCATTGATGGCGCCGGCCGAGGTGCCGCTGATCACGGGAAACGGGTTCTGCTGCGTCGCGCCGGCATCGCGGCGCAGCTGGGCGATGGCCGCCAGCACGCCCACCTGGTAGGCGGCACGTGCGCCGCCGCCGGTCAGGATCAACCCCGTGACCGGTGGCGTACGGTTGAGCCCCATCGACTGGGATGCGGGCTTGGGCACGGCTTGCAGCATCGGCGGGAATCATCGCCGATGCCGGGGCTCATCCAGCTTCGTAAATGACCTCAGCCGCTGTGCCCAATTTGGCTAAAGCCTCGTCCGCGGGCCAGAAACGGCTGGCCTCGCCAAGTTCCACCAGCCAGCGCGCGCCGACGCTGTCGCCATCCGGCTCGGCCTTGACCGACACGCGCACGGGCAGGCCGAGCTTGCGCTTGCCGCCCTCCTCCGTCTCGACCTCGCGCGGCGGAAAGCGCTCGACCAGCTCCTTGACCAACCCGGCGGCACCGGCATTGCCCAGCAGCAGATGCCGGCCGAACTTGGCGCGCGCCGCCGACAGGCTCCACACCGCCTGCACATTCATGCGCAGGCCGCCCGAGAAGCGGTCGTTCTGCACCTTGCCCTGGGCAATGATGAGTTCGTCCTCGGCCAGCAGTTCCTTGTTGGCGTTCAGCAGTTCCTCGTTGGCCACGGCCTCGATGGCGTCGCTCTTGTCGTCGATCTTGAAGATGGCGACGCGGCCGCGCTGGCCGTTGATGACGCGCATGTCGCTGACGATGCCGGCCACCAGCGTCGGCTCGCGGCTGTCCACCAAGTCGGCGATCTGGCGCTTGACGATGCGCCGCACCTCGGCGCCGCCGTGGTCGAACAGGTGGCCCGACAGGTAGAAGCCGATGGCGGTCTTCTCCAGCGACAGGCGCTCCTTGATGCTCCACACGGGCGCGTCGACCAGATCGGGCTCGACATGCGAGGCCGCATGCGAGTCGCCGAAGTCGAACAGGCCGCCCTGATCGGCATTGGCCTCCTGCGTTTCGGCATGCGTGTAGCCGCGGCCGACGCTGGCGAGCAGCCGTGAGCGCTCGGGGTTGATGCTGTCGAAGGCGCCGGCCTTGATCAGCGCCTCCACCGCGCGCTTGTTGACGGCCTTGCGGTCGACGCGCAGGCAGAAGTCGTAGAAGCTCAGGAAGGGCCCGCCTGATTCGCGCGCGGCGATGATGGCCTCGATGGCGCCGCGGCCCGTGCCTTTGACGGCGCCCAGGCCGTAGTTGACGAGGCGGTTCGTCATCGGCTCGAAGCGGTAGACGCCCTTGTTGACGCAGGGCGGCTGGAACTCGATGCCGAAGATCTTGGCGTCATTGAGCAACACCTTGAGCTTGTCGGTGTCGTCCATTTCGATGGTCATGTTCGCGGCGTAGAACTCGGCCGTGTAGTGCGTCTTCAGCCAGGCCGTGTGATACGACAGCAGCGCATAGGCAGCGGCGTGCGACTTGTTGAAGCCGTAGCCCGCGAACTTTTCCATCAAGTCAAAGACTTCATCCGCCTTGGCCTGGTCGATGCCCTTCTCCGCGGCTCCCTTGCGGAAGATCTCGCGGTGCATGGC
>NZ_JBFUMO010000198.1:0-9579 GCF_054049355.1 Roseateles sp. P5_E11
GAGCCCCTCGTCCAAGGAGTACCTTGGCCGGTCCCCCGAGGGGACGGCGATGCTTGCGGCATCGAGCCGCAAGCACATCGCCAAAGCGGGCCGGCTWGGGAGCGGCCCGGCGCTCGGCCCGAAACGCTCCGGTGTCATTGCATGACTCTACGGGTCGCAGTCGGCCAGCACTCCGAGGCCGGCGTCAAGCCGCTGAACCAGGACTTCCACGGCGCAGCCCTGCCGACCGACGCACAGCGCCGCTCGCGGGGCATTGCGCTGGCGATTGCCGACGGCATCAGCAGCAGCCCCGTCAGCCAGATCGCCAGCGCGGCGGCGGTGCGCGGCTTCCTGGAGGACTACTACGGCACCTCCGAGGCCTGGACAGTACGCCGCGCCGCCCAATGCGTGCTGGCCGCCACCAACGGCTGGCTGCACGCCCAGACGCAGCTCGGCGAAGGCCGCTTCGACAAGGACCGCGGCCATGTCTGCACCTTCAGCGCCCTGGTCTTCAAGGGCCGCGAGGTGCACCTGCTGCATGTGGGCGACACGCGCGCCTACCGCATCCATCCCACCGCGCTGGAGCAGCTGAGCCACGACCACCGCGTGCGCCTGGACGGCGGCCAGACCTATCTGGGCCGGGCACTGGGCATCAGCCCGCATCTCGAGATCGACCACGCCTGCTGGCCCACCGAGGTCGGCGAGACCTATCTGCTGGCCACCGACGGCGCCTACGAGCACCTGGACCCGGCGCTCGTCGTCAGCACCGTCAGCCGCCACGGCGCCGACCTGCAGGCCGCCGCCCAGGCCCTCGTGGCCGCGGCGCTGGCGCGGGGCAGCCAGGACAACGCCACCGTCATGCTGGCGCGCGTTGAATCCCTGCCCGATCAGCTCGCGCCGCCCGTGCAGCGGGAGCGCCTGCGCCTGCCGCCACGGTTGGCCCCGCGCATGGAGTTCGAGGGCTAYCGCGTCATTCGCGAGCTCTATGCGAGCGCAAGGAGCCAGGTCGTGCTGGCCGTCGATGCCCAGGAGCGCGAATGGGCGCTCAAGCTGCCCTCCGCCGAGATGGGCACCGACAGCCGGGCCCTGGACCGCTTCGCGATCGAGGAGTGGGTGGCGCGGCGCGTCGACAGCCCGCACGTCATCAAGGCCGCGCCGGCCGAGAAGCGGCGTGAGCACCTCTTCACCGCGATGGAGTTCATCACCGGCCAGACCCTGGCCCAGTGGATGACCGATCACCCGAAGCCTGGGCTCGACGAGGTGCGCCAGCTCGTCGACCAGATCGCCCGTGGCCTGCAAGCCCTGCATCGCAAGGAAATGCTGCACCAGGACCTGCGGCCCGAGAACCTGATGATCGACCGCCAGGRCACTGTCATCCTCATCGACCTCGCCTCGGCCCATGTGGCGGGCCTGAACGAGGGCCTGGGCGATGCGCGCGCCACCGACATCGCCGGCAGCCTGCAGTACACCGCGCCGGAATACTTCACCGGCGACGGCGGCACGCAGGTGTCCGAGCTGTTCTCGCTGGCCGTGCTGGCCTACCAGATGCTGACCGGCGCCCTGCCCTACGGCCTGCAGGTGCCCCAGGTGCGTGGCCCCCGTGACCTGCACAAGCTGCAATACGTGCCGCTGCGCACCCGGCGCCCCGACCTGCCCGACTGGCTGGACCGCGTGCTGCGCAAGGCCTTGCATCCCCAACCCTCACGGCGTCAGCAGGCACTGTCAGAGCTGGCGCATGACCTTTATGCGCCCGGCCCCGAGTTCRTGAGCCGGGACCGCACGCCGCTGCAGCAGCGCCATCCGCTGCTGTTCTGGCGCGTGCTGACGCTGGTTTTCGGCCTGGCGACGCTGGTGTTGCTGGGATTAAGGCTGAGCGGCAGCTGACCCCCAACCGAGGGAAGGACCGGTGCTCCTGCCCGGTGAATGTGTTTCAGAATGTGCTCATTCCGCAGCACGCGCCGAAAGTGTGTGCGCCGCAGGTTGGCGGTAGGAGCGTGGAGGGGCTTGAATGGGCAGTACGCCGTGGTTTCTGGAGAGCGTGGCCGCCGATGGATCGCGCGTCACGCATCGCATCGACCGGTTGCCGTTCAGCGTGGGTCGCGATGCCGGCAATGACCTGACCATCGAGGCGCAGGGGCTGTCTCGACGGCATGCCGAACTGCAGGCCGACGAGGCGGGCGGCCTGCTGGTGGTCGACCTGGGCAGCACCAACGGCACTTTCGTGAACCACGAGCGCCTGGTGGGCCCGCGGCAGCTGGCACCGAACGACATCATCCATTTCTGCACCGCCGAGTTCCGCCTGACCCACGACGAGACGCTTGCTGCGGCCACCGTGGCGGGCCCGCTGCCCATGCGCACGATGGTGGTCTCACCGGGCATGAACCCCCTCAGCCAGAACTTCGTGCGCCTGGAGGCGCAGTTCCTGGAGTTCCTGGCCGGCCGAGGCCTGACGGCAGCGGCGCAACCCATCGTCGACGCGCGCACGGGCGGGCTGTTCGCCTACGAGCTACTGGGCCGCTGCACGCACCCTGAGCTGCCCGGCTCGCCGATGCACCTGTTCCGGATGGCCGCCACGCTGCGGCGCGAGGCCGAGTTGAGCGAAGCGTTCCGCTCCCATGGCGTAGCGGCGCTGGCGCCCAAAGCGCAGGGGATGCGCGTCTTCGTCAACGCCCATCCGAGCGAGACCTTCTCGGAAGAGTTCTTCCAGGCCCTGCAGGGGCTGCTGGCCCTGCCCACGCGGCCACAGCTGGTGGTGGAGGTGCACGAAAGCGCTGTGGTCGAAGTCGACCGCATGCGCGAGCTGGCCGAGCGCCTGAACGGCATCGGCGTGGAGTTCGCCTACGACGACTTCGGCGCCGGCCAGGCACGGCTGAACGAGCTGGCCGAGGTGCCGGCGCACTTCGTCAAGTTCGACATGGGCATCGTGCGCAACCTGCATGAGGCCAGCGAGCGCAAGCAACGCATGGTGCGCGACCTGGTGCGCATGGTGCTGGAGCTGGGCTCGGTGCCCTTGGCCGAAGGCGTCGAACAGGAGGCCGAGGCCCAGGTCTGCCGTGAGATGGGCTTTCGCCTGATCCAGGGCTATCTGACCGGCAGGCCGATCATGGTGGACACGCTGTAGCGGCTCCCCGGCAGACCGGGGAGCGGCGTTTCTCAAACGTCCAGGCCCAGCTCCTGGATCTTGCGTGTGATGGTATTGCGGCCGATGCCGAGCTTCTGGGCGGCCTCGATGCGGCGGCCGCGCGTGATGTCCAGCGCCGTCAGGATGAGCTGTGCCTCGAACTTCTTCGTCAGCGCATCCCACACGTCAGGTTCACCCGCTAGCAGCCTTGCGCGCGCATCGGCAGCCATGTCGGCCAGCCAACCTTCGCCGCTGCTGGTGCTGGCCGGCGCGGCGGCCGGCAGGGGCGCAGCGGCACTGGACTGCGCAGCCGGCACGCTTGTCATGGCCGTCGTGGAAGGCGCCGGGACATAGCCGGGCTGCACCTCGTCCGGCAGGTCCTTGGGCTCGACGGTCTGGCTGGGCGCCATGACGCTGAGCCAGTGACAGATGTTCTCCAGCTGGCGCACATTGCCAGGGAAGTCGAAATTGGTCAGCACGACGAGGGCGGCGTCAGACAGGCGCTTGGCCTCGACACCCAGCTCGGTCGCACTGCGCTGCAGGAAATGACGGGCCAGCGAGGGCACGTCCTCGCGGCGCTCGCGCAGCGGCGGCAGGCGCAGGCGGATGACGTTGAGGCGGTGGAACAGGTCCTCGCGGAACACGCCCTGGCGAACACGGTCTTCCAGGTTCTGGTGTGTGGCGGCGATGACGCGCACATTGCTGCGCATCGGGCTGTGCCCACCGACGCGGTAGAACTGGCCATCAGACAGCACACGCAACAGGCGCGTCTGCAGCTCGAAGGGCATGTCGCCGATTTCGTCGAGGAAGAGCGTGCCGCCGTCGGCCTGCTCGAAGCGGCCGCGCCGCGAGGCCTGGGCACCGGTGAAGGCGCCGCGCTCGTGGCCGAAGAGCTCGCTTTCCAGCAGGTCCTTCGGGATGGCCGCGGTGTTGATGGCAACGAAGGGGCCTTCGCCACGCGGGCTGTGCTTGTGCAGCGCGCGGGCGACCAGTTCCTTGCCCGAGCCGCTCTCGCCCGTGATCATGACGGTGACGTTGCTCTGCGACAGGCGGCCGATGGCGCGGAAGACGTCCTGCATGGCCGGCGCCTGGCCCAGCATCTCGGGCACCTGCGCGGCGGCCTCCTGCTCGCCGGCCTCGCGCTGGCTCTCTTCCTGGGCGCGGCGGATCAGCTCCACGGCGCGCGGCAGGTCGAAGGGCTTGGGCAGGTATTCAAACGCGCCGCCTTGGAAGGCCGATACGGCACTGTCCAGGTCGGAGTAGGCCGTCATGATGATGACGGGCAGCGCCGGCAGCCGCGCCTTGACCTTGGCCAGCAGTTCCAGGCCCGAGCCGCCGGGCATGCGGATGTCAGACACCAGCACTTGCGGACTGTCGTCGTCGAGAGCAGCGAGCATGTCGCGCGCATTGCTGAAGCTGCGCACCGGCAGCCCCTCGCGGGCCAGGGCCTTCTCGAGCACGAAGCGGATCGAGTGGTCGTCGTCAACAACCCAGATGGATTTCATGCGGTTCCTCAGCCCATCCTGTCGGCTTGTGGCGTCAAGGCAAGGGCAGCGTGATTCGGAAATTCGTCAGGCCCGGCTCGCTTTCGCAATCGATCATGCCCTGATGTTGCTGGGCGATCGTCTGCGCAAGCGTGAGTCCGAGTCCCGAGCCGCCCTCCCGCCCTGAGACCAGGGGAAAGAAGATGCGATCCCGGATCTCGGCGGGGACGCCGGGACCGTTGTCCTCAATATGCAATTCCAATGCCAAGCGCCAGCGCTGCTTGCCGATGGTCACCTGCCGGGCCACCCGCGTGCGCAAAACGATCTGGGCGTCGCCGGCCGCGATGCGCGAACCCAGCACCTGCGCGGCGTTCTGCACGATGTTCAACACCATCTGGATCAGTTGCTCGCGGTCGCCGCGGAAGTCAGGCAGCGAGGTGTCGTAGTCGCGGTGAATGACCAGGCCCTTGGGATGCTCGATGAGCACCAGCGCGCGCACCCGCTCGCAGATCTCGTGGATGTTGGCATCACCGACGACCTGGGCGCGGCGATGCGGGGCCAGCAGGCGGTCGACCAGGCTTTGCAGGCGGTCCACCTCATGCACGATGACCTGGGTGTATTCGGTCAGCTCGGGATTGCCGTCTTGCAGCTCCAGCGCCAGCAGTTGCGCTGCACCGCGGATGCCCCCCAGCGGGTTCTTGATCTCGTGAGCGAGGTTGCGGGTCAGCTCCTTGGTGGCCTGGACCTGGTCGAGGCTGCGCTCGTCACGGTCCTGGCGCGCCTGCTGGGCAATCTCGATGAGCTCCACCAGCACGCGCGGCACGTCGTCGTCGCCCGCATCCATCTGCGACACGATGACATGCACGGGCAGCCCATCCTCGTGGGCCCAGGAGCCGCGGCGCAGCAAGGCGTCGAAGCGGCTGCTGGAGTAGTGGTTGGCAGCAACGCCGGCCAGGGTCTCGGTGAGGCGCTGGGCGTCATCGAACCAGTCGGGTAACTGGGCCTTCTGCACGCTGCGGCGCGACAGCCGCATGACGTTCTCGAAGGCGGCATTGGCGAACAGGCATTCGCCCTCCGCGCTGGTGACAACGACCATGGTCGCCAGCAAGTCCAGGCCGGCAAATTCCGCCGGCAGCAAAAAGGTATCGGTCATGGAGCGCCGGAGGCGCTCTGCGCCTCAGGGAAGTTTGGCGATTTCGCGCTTGAGCGCCTGGATGTCGGACTCGTGGCGGGCGATGCTGTCCTTGAGCTCGGCCATGCGGTCGAGGTACTTCTGGTAGTTGCGCTCGTCGCCGCGGCGCTCACCCTGGCCGTTGTTGAACTCGCGCTGCGCGGCCGCGAGGCGTTCTTCCGCCTGGCGCAGCTCGGTCTGCAGCACGCGGCGGCGCTCGTCGTCGCGCACGCGCTGCTGGCCGGCGTCGATGCGGCTTTCAGCACCGCGCGGCCCCTCGGCCACCGGTGCCGCCGAAGCGCTGGCGCGCGGCCTGGGTGCCTGCAAGACGGTGATCGGCGTGCCTTCGATCGTGCGGCAGCCTTTCTCGTTGGCTTCCTTCGCGCTCAAGGCATCGGTGTAGAGCACCGGCGGCCCGGGGCAGCGATAGACCGTGCCCTGGGCTTGCGCGCCCAGGCTGGCCAGGACGAACAACGGAGCCAGCAATCGATTCAGCATGGCGGGATTGTGGCTCAGCGTCGGCAACAAAAAAGGGGCCGCACCAGCGGCCCCCTTCCACGGGGATGACACAGGCAGCGCGCGTGCTGCCCATGGCCATCACAGCGCGTAGTACATGTCGAACTCGACCGGATGCGTGGCCATGCGGAAGCGCGTCACTTCCTGCATCTTCAGCTCGATGTAGGCATCGATGTAGCTGTCGGTGAACACGCCACCCTTGGTCAGGAAGGAGCGGCCCTTGTCCAGGTAGTCCAGCGCCTGGTCGAGGCTGTGGCAGACGGTCGGGATCTTCGCGTCTTCCTCGGGCGGCAGGTGGTACAGGTCCTTGGTGGCGGCTTCGCCCGGATGGATCTTGTTCTCCACGCCGTCCAGGCCGGCCATCAGCAGCGCGCTGAAGGCCAGGTAGGGGTTGGCGGAAGGATCCGGGAAGCGCGCTTCGATGCGGCGGCCCTTGGGGTTGGCGACGTAGGGGATGCGGATCGAGGCCGAGCGGTTCTTGGCCGAGTAGGCCAGCTTCACCGGGGCTTCGAAGCCGGGCACCAGACGCTTGTACGAGTTCGTACCGGGGTTGGTGATGGCGTTCAGSGCGCGGGCGTGCTTGATGATGCCGCCGATGTAGTACAGCGCGAATTCGCTCAGGCCGGCGTAACCGTCACCGGCGAACAGGTTCTTGCCRTCCTTCCAGAYGGACTGGTGAACGTGCATGCCGCTGCCGTTGTCGCCCACCAGGGGCTTGGGCATGAAGGTCGCGGTCTTGCCATAGGCATGGGCGACGTTCTGGATGATGTACTTCTGCAGCTGCAGCCAGTCGGCGCGCTGCACCAGCGAGCTGAACTTGGTGCCGATTTCCATCTGGCCCGCGTTCGCCACTTCGTGGTGATGCACCTCGACCGGAATGCCCATCTGCTCGAGGATCAGGCACATCTCCGAGCGCATGTCCTGGCCGCTGTCGACCGGGGGCACGGGGAAGTAGCCGCCCTTGACGGTGGGACGGTAGCCGGAGTTGCCGTGCTCGTATTCCTTGGAGGAGTTCCAGGCGCCTTCCTCGGACTCGATCTTGAAGAACGAGCCGGACATTTCATTGCCCCAGCGCACGCTGTCGAAGATGAAGAACTCGGGTTCCGGGCCGAAATAAGCCGTGTCGCCCAGGCCGGAGGCCTTGAGATAAGCCTCGGCGCGCTTGGCCAGCGAACGCGGGTCGCGCTCATAGGCCTTGCCGTCGGCGGGGTCGACGACGTCGCAGGACAGGATCAGCGTCGGCTCTTCGAAGAAGGGGTCGATGTTGGCAGTGTTCGGATCGGGCATGAGCAGCATGTCCGAGGCTTCGATGCCCTTCCAGCCGGCGATCGAGGAGCCGTCGAAGGCGTGGCCCGAAATGAACTTGTCTTCGTCGAAATGGGAGACCGGCACGGAGACGTGCTGCTCCTTGCCACGGGTATCGGTGAAGCGGAAGTCAACGAACTTGACTTCGTTTTCCTTGACGATGTTCATCACATCGGCGACGGTCTTGGCCATCAATAGCTCCTAGCGGGATCTGGACAGGGGTGGAATGCCGCCACCGACGCACACGCGCCAGCGGCCACGGGGGGATTTAAAGCAGGTTGCATGCCAGATGCACCGACATGGGTTGCTGCCCGGCATCGCCGGGGATTATGTGGCGGGGCCCGTGACAGCGCGAGAACTATCGCACCAGCTCGGTGCTGATGGTCGCACCAAACTGGATCACGCCCCGCTTCAGGGCGTCATAGGCGACGTCGAGGCTTTGCGCCTCCCCCTTCACTCCCAACTCGATACAGCGTCCCCATTGCGGATGGTCGACGCTCGGCAGGCTGAAGACCTTGATGCCGGCGAACTCGGCCTCGATGGTCTCCATCAGCGGCGTCAGGCTGGCCTCCATCGCGCCCTGCACGATCAGCGAGCGCTCGATGACGCCGGCCTGGCGATGCAATTGCGGGAAGCGGTCCAGCACCCAGGCCATCATCGGATGCGCCATGACCGGAAAACCCGGCACGAAGTGGACGTTGCCAACGAAGAAGCCGGGGATCTTGTTGAAGGGGTTGGGCACGATGCCGGCGCCTTCCGGGAAGACGCCCATCTCCAACCGGCGCAGAGTGTCGGGCTCGTCGGCCGTCACCGTCTTGCCCTGTTCGGCCGCCATCTGCTGGATGCGCTGCCAGATCAGCTCGCGCGCCTCGGGGTGCAGGGCCAGCGGCCGGCCTAGCGCCGCTGCGGCGGACTGGCGGGTGTGATCGTCGGGCGTCGCGCCAATGCCGCCACAGCTGATGATGAGGTCACCGCTCGCAAAAGCCTCGCGCAGCTTGCCGACAAGCTGCTCACGGTCATCGCCCAGGTATTGCGCCCAGGCGAGCTGCATGCCGCGCTGCCCCAGCAACTCGATGAACTTGGCCAGGTGCGAGTCCTGGCGTTTGCCCGAGAGGATCTCGTCGCCAATGATGATGAGACCCACTTGCATAGCTTCAGCTTTCGATGAGGACGGCAGATTCAGCCACCGGCTCCGCCGCCCGCCGCGCCTGCAGGGCGCCCAGCGCGTAATGGGTGAACCAGGCGGTCGAGAAGGCGAAGACCAAGGTGTACAGCCAGATCGCCAGCAGCACGACGAAGGGCGCAAAGATGACGGCGGCCACACCGGAAACGGCCCAGATCAGTGACGGCACTGCGCCGAGATAACCGCAGACCACGCCCATGGCCAGCATCGGGATGCGGTGCTCCTTCAGCAATGCGCGGCGCTCCTCGGCGGAGGCATGGTCCGCCAGCACGTCGAAGCCGAAGACACGGTAGGTCAGCCAGCCCCAGATCAACGGCGGCAGCACCATGACGAGGGGCGGGATCAGCCACAGCGGCATGGACARCAGGATGAGCACCAGCGCGATGACGGTGGCGCCCAGCGAGGCCGCGACGCTCTGCATCAGCGTGCCGCCGCGCTTCTTCTCCAGCAGCGGGAAGCGGCGCTGGGCGACGAGGCGGACGATGGCCGGCGTCATCAGCAGCGCGACCAGCAGCAGGCTCATCAGAATGACGACCGGCAGCACGCCAGCCAGCACGACGATGGCCGCCAACGCGCTGCGGAAGGCCTGCAGACCCCAGCTGTCCAGCCACTGCAGCAGGCTCTCGATGAGGCGCCAGCTCTCCAGCGTCGCGCGCACTGCGGCAATGGCGCCCTCCCAGAAGAAGAACATGAAGCCGAACACCAACACGCCACAGATGAGCAGCGGCAGCAACGACAGCCCGATAACGCGCGGATGCAGGCAGTAGGCGGCGGCGCGCCAGAAGGAGTCGACGAGGCTTTGCATCAAGCGGCTTTCCTG
>NZ_JBFUMO010000199.1:0-9511 GCF_054049355.1 Roseateles sp. P5_E11
CCTCCACGGGCATCACGTGCAGGGAGTCGGTCTGCTGCAGCAGCGCGGTGATGAGCAGCAGGGCCGTGGTGTCGACGTTGTTGGCCGGCGGCTCCAGCTCGGCGCGGCGGAACATCAGCTCCCAGCGGTGGCGCAGCACGCTGCCCGTGGGCGGCAGGATCCAGGGCTGGTCGGCCAGGTGGGCGAGCTTGAGGTTGTCTTCCTTCAGCAGCGGGTGGCCCACGCGCGCCACGGCGCAGGCGGGCTCGACCGTCAGCTCCTCATAGTGCAGGCCGGCGGCGTTTTGCTCTTCGACGATGCGGCCGATCATGAAGTCCAGCTTGCCCCGCTGCAGCATGTCCACCAGCTGCTTGCTGCTCTCCATGTGCACGCCGATACGCAGCTTGGGCGCCTGCAGCTTGATTCGCGAGATGGCGCGGGGCAGCAGGCCCATGGCCGGCGTCATGATGACGCCCACCTCGACCTGGCCGGCGAGGCCGTTCTTCAGCGACACGATGTCGTCGTGTGCGGCGGACAGCGACGTCAGCGCCATGCGGGCGTGGCGGATCATGGTCTCGCCATAGAGCGTGGGCTCCATGCCGCGCGGGTGGCGCTCGAAGAGCTTCACGTCCAGCATGTCCTCCAGGTCCTTGAGCTGCTTGGACGCGGCCGGCTGGGTCATGCAGAGGACCTCGGCGGCGCGGTGGATGTTGCGCTCATCGTCGAGCGCAATCAGCAGCAGCAGCTGGCGCGTCTTCAGGCGCGCACGCAGGAACCAGTTGGGGTTGGGGCTGGCGTCGGTCAGGCCGCCGCTGTCATCGTCATCTTGGCGGGCCATGTCAGTCGTCCATTCCACGTTCGCGGCGGCTGTAGTGCATTGCGTCGGGCCGAGCGCCGGGCCGCTCCCTAGCCGGCCCGATCTGGCGATGTGCTTGCCGGTCAATCCGGCAAGCATCGCCGTCCCCGCGGGGGACCGGCCAAGGTACGCCTTGGGCGAGGGGCTTCATGTCACGCAAGATTGACCCGACCGTCGTTGGCCAAGACGCTGTTGATGTCGTCGCCCGTCTCGTCCAGCTGCACCAGCGTCGCCTGACGGGCGCCGAGCGGGTCGCGGGCCTGCAACGCGGTCAGGATGGCCTTGTGGCGCGGCAGCGAGAGCTCGTGCGTGTTGGGCAGCTGGCTGGACAGCGTGATGGACTCGCGCAGCGCCAGCGACAGCATGTTGCCAATGTAGGCCAGCAGGTCGTTGCCGGTGGCTTCGGCAATGCGGCGGTGAAAGGCCAGGTCGGGCTCCAGGAGCTCCTCGGTCGTCCTGGCAGCGGCCATGCCTTCGTAGGCGGTGGCGATGGAGTGGAGTTGCTCGTCGGTCGCGGCGCGCGCGGCCAGTGCGGCGGCGGCGGGTTCGAATATCTGGCGCACTTCCAGCAACGTCTGCACGAAGTCGCGCTGCGGGCGGGACTGGATGAGCCAGTACAGCACGTCCGGGTCCAGCAGATGCCACTCGTTGCGCGGCCGCACGATGGCGCCGGCGCGCTGGCGCGACACCACCAGGCCCTTGGCGACGAGCACGCGCACCGCCTCGCGCAGCACGGGGCGGCTGATCTCGTAGCGCTCCAGCAGCTGGGCCTCGGGCGGCAGCTTGTCGCCGGGCTGCAGTTCGCCGCCGACGATGGACAGCCCCAGCTCGCTGACGATGCGGCCGTGCTGGCTCTTGCCCTCGGTCTGGGCGCTGTAGGTGGAGTGGTCTGCTCGGGTTCGCATGGACGCCAGGCCGATTGCTAAAGCCTTCATTATCGAAAGCGCGCGACAAAGCCGCCCTTGGGTGCCAGCGTCAGCTTGGCCGCCGGTGCGGCGAGCTTGCTTTCAGCAAACTCGCGCTCGCCTGCGCCGTCGGTGATGAGCTGGCCCTCGGCAGCGCCCAGCCAAGCCAGGTCCAGCTGCAGGTCGCACGGCGTGTCGTCGGCGTTCAGCCCGGCGATGAACCACTGCTTGCCGGCGCGGCGGGCCAGCACGACGTACTTGCCAGGCTCGCCATCGAGGAAGCGCACTTCGTCCCAGTGGCGCGGCAGCTCGCGCAGCAAGCCCTTCACGTACGCCGGCACGGTGGCCATGCCCTCGGGCGTCTCGGCGAAATGCTGGATGCCCGACAGGAACAGCACGCTCTCGGCCAGCTCGAAGCCGTTGCGCGTGGCGCGCTTGATGTTGGGGACGTCGCCGAACACCATGGGCGTGAAGTCCATGGGGTCGAACAGGTTGCGCGTGAACGGCAGCATCGCGGCGTGCGTGGCGACGGCGTCCTGGTCTTCCTGCGTGAAGGTCGTGAACTCCAGGCCGCGCACCGCTTCCACCGTCATCAGGTGGGGATAGGTGCGGCTCCAGCCGCGCGGCAGCGTGGCACCGTGGAAGTTCATCAGCAGGCCGGCCGCCGCGGACTCCTTCAGCAGGTCCACGTAGTAGGCCTGCATGGAGGCACCGTCGCCACCGAAGAAGTCCACCTTCAGGCCCGCCACGCCGATGGCCTTCATGCGCGCGAACTCGCGCTGCCGGTCGGCGCGGGTCAGCAGCATGCTGCGAGGCGTCTGCGGGGTGTCGTTCCAGTCGCCGGCGGAGTTGTACCAAGCCAGCAGGCCGACGCCCTTGGTCTTGCCGTAGTCCGCCAGCGCCTTCATCTTGGCGTCGCCGATCTGGCGGTCCCACTCGGCGTCGACCAGCGTGTAGTTCCAGCCCATGTCGGCGGCGTAGTCGATGAAGCGCTTCTGCACCTCGAAGACGGTGGCCTCGTCCTTCAGCAGCGCCCAGCTCCAGGACGCATGGCCGGGCTTGAGCCTGGCCTTGTCGAAGGGTACGGCGGGGGCGGCCAGATCGGTGCCGAGGGTGGACTCCATGACCGTCTTCAGCGGGCCGATGGCGAGCACGCGCCAGGGGGTCGTCAAAGGGCCGTCGACGTCGGCGAGCAGGTGGCCGCCGGTGAAGACTTCGCTCGGATCGGGCAGGCCGATGCGGTAGGTGCCGCCGGTCGAGTCGGCTTGCAGGCGCGACGCGTGAAAGCGTCCGTCCATGCCGGCTTCGGTCAACGCCACCCAGTTGGCGCCGCTGCGAAACAGCGCCGGGAAAATCCAGCCGGCCGGCATGGGCGACGGCGTGCCGACGGCGATGCCCATCTGGTAGTGCTCTTCATAGGACGGGTTCACGCGCTTGTAGCCCGACTTGGCGGTCGCCATGGGCTGCAGCCAGGCGCGCGCTTCGGGTGCGAAGGCGAAGCTGGTCAGTTCGTCCTTGAACTGCTTGCGGCCGGGGCCGTCCACCGTGTAGCGCAGCGCCAGGCCGTCGTTGGAGGCGCGCAGGGTCAGGATAAGCCTTTGGCCGGCGGAGTTGGCGACGGTGAAACGCTGTTCATTGGCGCGGTAGTCGATGCTGCTCTTCTTGCCGGCAGCGAGCGTGTACTGCTCGCGGTGGGCCTTCACGGGCGAGGTCGCGACGAGCTTGAGGCCGTTGGCGAAGTCGCCCTGCTCCAGCACCAGGCCCAGGCGCGAGGCCAGCAGCACGGGTTGGCCGGCGCGCTGCACCGTGTAGACGAGCTGCTGCTCGGTGTTGACGGAAACGTCGACCTGGAGCTGGCCGTCGGGGCTGTTCAAGGCCTGGGCGAGCGCAGGGATGGCGAGCATGAACGAAGCGATGAGGCGCATATCGATCTCAGATTGAGTAAAGGCCATCGGCGACGGGTGCGCCGAAGTCGGGGAAGCCGTCGTCGCGCCAGCCAAAGGCCTGCGCACGCGTGTGGCGGTTGGGGTCGTTCAGCGGGTCGCCGACGATGTCGCGGTAATTGCGGGCGTGGTAGACCAGCAGGTCGGTCCTGCCGTCGGGTGTCGTCGTGAAGCTGTTGTGGCCAGGGCCGAACTGGCTCACAGATTCGTCGGTCGTGAAGACCGGCGTGGGCGACTTGCTCCAGCTCTTGGCGTCCAGTAGATCGGTGTTCTCGTCGGCCCACAGCAGGCCCATGCAGTAGTTGGCGTCGGTCGCGGCAGCCGAGTAGGCGATGAAGATGCGGCCATTGCGCTTGAGCACAGCCGGGCCCTCATTGACGCAGAAGCCGATGCGCTCCCAGGCCAGGTCGGGCCGCGTGATGACGACGGGTTCGGACTTCAAGGTCCACGGGTTGGCCATCTCGGCGAGGTAGAGATTGCTTTCCATCGGCGGGCTCTTCTGCGCCCAGCAGAGGTAGCGGCGGCCGTTGTGCTCGAAGGGCGTCGCGTCCAGCGAGAAACCTTCCTCGGGCGTCACGATCTGGCCGCGCTCCACCCAGGCATCAGCCAGCGGGTCGTCGCCCTGGCACTCCAGCACGTACATGCGCAGCTTCCAGATGTCGTCGCGCTCAGCCGCAGCGAAGTAGACGTACCAGCGGCCGGCGATGCGGTGCAGCTCCGGCGCCCAGACGTGGAAGCTCATCGGGCCGCTGTCGTGCTTGTGCCAGATGGCCTTGGGCGTGGCGGTCGAGAGGTCGGCGATGCTGTCAGCGGCACGGATCTCGATGGCGTCGTAGCTGGGCACCGAGGCGGTGAACCAGTAGCGACCGTCGACCAAGCTCAGATGCGGGTCGGCGCGCTGGGGGATGACGGGGTTGTTCCAGATCATGCGCGGACGGCTTGGGTGACGACGACGTTCCAGGAGGCGGGCAGCAGCTTGACGCGCAGTTGCTCGCCGTCGATGGCGATGCCGTCCAGCGCTTGGGGCGCGACGCGGTCGGGCGCGTCGGCGGTGTTGGTGGCGTTCAGGTCAGCCGAGTGCAACTGCTCGGCCTGCACGAGCCGGCGATCAGTGCCCAGGCCGCGCAGCGTGATGGACAGGTCCATCTCTTCGCTCAAGTGGCGGTTCAGCACGAAGACGGCGGTGCGGCCGGTGGCCGCGTCATCGACGACGCTGGCGCACAGATAGGGCAACTCGCCGTGACGGGCGTTGGCATAGCCCGGCGACCGGATGACCGGCCGCAGCACCTGGCCCYGGGCCCAGCGCGCGGCCTGTGCGAAGGGGTGGAAGATCGTCTGCCGCCAGGCCGCGCCGCCGGGCTCGGTCATGATGGGCGCGATGACGTTGCACAGCTGCGCCATGCAGGCGACCTTGAGCCGGTCCGCATGGTTCATGAACATCGTCAGCATGCCGCCGATGAGCAGCGCATCCTCGGCCGTGTAAACCTCTTCCAGCAGGCGCGGGGCCTCGGGCCAACCCGCCTGTTTGAGGTGCTCGCCGTGGCGAGCGCGGTACCAGACGTTCCACTCGTCGAAGGACAGCTTCAGACGCTTCGTCGACCGCTTGCGCGTGGCCACCGAGTCGGCAATCGCCACCGTGTCCTCGATGTAGCGCGCATTCGTCTCGATCTGCGCGAAGAAGCTCTCGGTGCTGGTGTCCGCGGGGGGCTTCACGAAGTAGCTGTGCAGCGACAGGTAGTCCACGAACTCGAAGCAATGCTCCAGCACGCGGTCTTCCCAGGCGCCGTAGGTCGGCATGTCGTAGGCCGACGAGCCGCAGGCGGCCAGCTCGATGCTCGGGTCCACCCAGCGCATCAGCTTGGCGGTCTCCTTGGCGATGCGGCCGTACTCGTCGGGCGTTTTCTGGCAGATCTGCCAGGGGCCATCCATCTCGTTGCCCAGGCACCAGAACTTGATGCCGAGTGGCTCCTCGGCGCCGTGGCTGCGGCGAAGGTCCGACAGTGCGGTGCCACCGGAATGGTTGCAGTACTCGAGGTAGTGCCGCGCCTCGTCCGGCCCGCGCGTGCCGAGGTTGACGCCGAACATCGGCTCGATGCCGACCTTGCGGCACCAGGCCATGAACTCGTGCGTGCCGACCTGGTTGGTCTCGGTGGAGAACCAGGCCAGGTCCAGCCGGCGCGGGCGCTGGTCCTTCGGGCCGACGCCGTCTTCCCAGTTGTAGCCCGACATGAAGTTGCCGCCGGGATAGCGCACGATGGTGGCGCCGAGTTCGCGCGTCAGGTCTGCCACGTCACCGCGAAAGCCGTGCTCGTCGGCGGTCGGGTGCGTCGGTTCATGGATGCCGTTGTAGACACAGCGGCCCAGGTGCTCGACGAACACACCGAACAGGCGGCGGTCCAGTGGCGCGAGGTCGAAGTCGCGGTCGACGGTGAGCTTGGCTTCAAACGTCATCGGCGGGCTTTCTTCAAGGCTTTGTTGACGCGCTTCTCGACGCTGGCCTGCACCTCGTCGACCGGCTTGCCGGAGATCATCACGTTGGCCACGTCCTCGCCGATCAGCAGCTCGATGCCGCGCTGCGTGGGCACGTTGCCGGGCATGCCGACGCCGGTCTGCGTGATCTCGGTCAGCGCCGCGCGCAGCGGCAGCGCGCGAAAGGCGTCACTTTGCGCCACAGTCTTGCTGACCGGCAGGTGGCCGGTGCGCGACCACTCGGCGCTGTGGTCCCAGACGAACTTCAGGAACTTGGACGCCGCCTCGTGTGCCTTGGCATCCTTGGCACCGCCCTTGAACAGCGCCCAGGAGTGGCCGTCGGCGAACACGGCGGGCTTGTCGTAGAGCTGCGGGAAGGGCTTCACGGCGTAGGCGCCCTGGAGCTTGGACTCGGGCTTTTGCGACTCGCGCAGGAACTGGTCGATGGTCCAGGTGCCAACGACCACGACGCCCGCCTCGCCGTTCAGGAAGGCCTGGTTGGCCGCGGCGTAGTCGAGGTTGGGCCGCACATGGCCTTCGCGGTAGAGCGTCTGCATCAGCGTCAGCGCGTTGACGACGGCGGGCTGGTGCATGTTGATGGTCTTGCCGTCGGCGGAGAACAGCTGGGCGTTCTGCTGCGCCACCAGGGTCAGGAAGGTGCGGTCGTTCGCCGCCGTCTCATTGGCCACGGCCCAGGCGAAATAAGGCTTGCCGGTCTTCTGCTTGAACTGCCGCGCCTGTGCCAGCAGCTCTTCGGGTGAACGCGGAAGCGCATCGAGCCCGGCCTTCTTCATCAAGCCGGTGTTGATGTGCCAGAGCCAGGCCCAGGTGTCGAAGGGCAGCGCGTAGGTCTGGCCGTTGAACGTGGTGCCGCGGCGCGCGTGCTCGGTGAAGTCGTCCACCGGCACGCCCACGCGCTTGAAGTCGTCGTCAAGCGGCAGCACCAGCTTGCGGCGCACGTAGTCACCGAGTGCCGACTCGTGCATGACGGCGATGGTCGGGATGTCCTTGGAGACGAGGCGGGCGGTGAGCTGGTCGTAGTAGGGCCCCCACTCGCCGATCTGCGTCTTGACGACGATGCCGTCGGTGTTGGTCGCGTTGAACTCGTTGACCAGCGCCGTGACGATGCCGCATTCGCCGACGCCGTCGGCCGTCTTCACGACCTGGCCGTATTGCGCCTCGCAGCTGCCGAAGAAGCGCATCAGCGTGATCTCGGTCTTGCCCGAGTTGTCCTTGCGCGCGCCACAGGCGGCGAGCAGCGCGGCGACCGCACACACGAGCAGGCGCTTCATGACTTGCCCGTCCCTGCGACGGCCGTCACCAGATGGCGCTGGAAGAAGAGATACAGCATCAGCGCCGGCATGCCGGCGAACACGGCTTGGGCCATCAGGAAACCCAAACCTTCCGACTGCGCGAAGTTGRTCTGCGTGGACGCGAGGCCCCGCGTGAGCGTGTACATGTCCGGCTGCGTCGCGATGACCAGCGGCCAGAGGTAGTCGTTCCAGCAGCCCAGGAAGGTGAAGATGCCCAGCGTCGCCTGCGCCGGCAGCGTCAGCGGCAGGATGATCGTCAGGAAGGTCTTGAAGCGCGACGCGTTGTCCAGCAGCGCGGCCTCTTCCAGCTCGGCAGGGATGGCCTTGAAGTACTGCGTCATCAGGTAGACGCCGAAGGGCGCGGCCAGGCCCGGCAGCGTCAGGCCGGCAATGGTGTTCTGCAGGTTCCAGTCCGAGAACAGCCGGTGCAGCGGGATGAAGACCGACTGCGCCGGCACTGCCAGGCCGAACATGACGAGGGCGAACAGCCACTTGCGGCCCGGGAACTCGCAGCGCGCAAAGCCGTAGCCGGCCAGCGACGACAGCACCAACACGCCGACAGTCTGCAGCAGCGCGACGAGGGCGCTGTTGCCCAGCCAGCGGAACACCTGCGAGGTCTGCAGGATGTCCAGGTAGTTGGCCAGTGTGTAGGGCGGCGCGAGGAAGACGTCGGTGCGCGTCAACAGGAACTCGTTGGGCTTGAACGACAGCGCCAGCACCCACAGCAGCGGCGCCATCCAGACGAGGGCCAGCAACGTCAGCGCGGCCATGACGGCACGGTCGAACCAGCCGCGGCGAAGCAAGGGGTTCATCGTTGACCTCCGCGGTCACGTTCCAGCCAGAGCTGCGTGGACACGCCGATGAGCATGATGGCCAGCAGCACCTGCGACGCGGCGGTGGCGTAGCCCAGCGAGAGCTGCATGAAGGCCTGCTCGTAGATGAACTGCACGACCGAGCGCGTCGTGTTGTTAGGCCCGCCGTTGGTCATCAGCATGATCTGCGGGAAGACCTGGAACTGGCGGATMACCTCGATCAGCGCGACGAGGATGATGGCGCGCTTGAGGCTGGGCAGCGTGATGTGCGTGAACACGCGCCAGCGGGGCGTGTTGTCCAGCGCGGCGGCCTCGTAGATGTCCGACGGGATCTGCTGCAGCGCCGACAGGAACATGATCATCGGCAGGCCGATGATCCACCACACGGTCACCAGCGCCACGGTCAGCAGCGCGAGGTTGTCGCTGGTCAGCAGCGGCAGTTCGGGCAGGCCCAACGCGGCGAAGAACTGCGCGATGAGGCCGCGTTCGGGCATCAATGCCAGCTTCCAGACCAGCGTGATCAGCGTGACCGAAAACACCGAGGCGCAGAAGAAGGTGGCGCGCAGAAAGGTGGCCAGCTTGCCGGAGCGGTTCAGCGCCAGCGCCAGCATCAGCGACAGYACGACGAAGATGGGCGTGCTGATGAGGACGAAGCGGAGGGTGTTCCAGACGACCTGGTGGAAGACCTCGTCACCCCACAGCTCCTGGTAGTTGCTTAAGGCCACCCAGAAGCTGTCGTTGGACAGCAGGTCGTGGTCGTGGAAGCTTATCCATACGCCCTTGGCGAGTGGCCACAGCAGCAGCAGCGCGTAGAACGCCACGAAGGGCAGCACGAAGAGGGCGTAGGCCGGGCGCGAGGCGCGCAGCCCGACGGCGCTGGCGCTCATGCCAACACCTCCTGCGCATGGTGAGCGCGGCCGCTCTCGTCGAAGAGATGGGCCCCGGCCACGTCCACGCTGACGGCGACATGGCCGCCCAGCTTGGGCGATGTGCCGGCAGGCACCGTGACGATGAGCGGGCTGCCACCTTCGAGCTTCAAATGCGCCAGCGTGCGCTCGCCGAGGAACTCGACCAGCTCGACGCGACCCCGCAGCGGACCTTGCTCGGCGACGCGCAGGTTCTCGGGCCGCACGCCCAGCACCAAGCCCTGTGAAGGCAGGCCGTCGGCCGCAACACGCGTCGTCAACCAATGCCCACCCGGCACCGTGACCACAGCACGCCCACGGTCGTCCGG
>NZ_JBFUMO010000200.1:0-9357 GCF_054049355.1 Roseateles sp. P5_E11
GCCGCGCACCGAGGGCGCGCCGTGATCGCCGCCGTGCCGGTCGTGGAGTCGACGCGCCGCGCCTGGCGCGTCGGCCCGGCCCTGCTGCTGGGCCTGATGCTGCTGTCGATGCTGCCCCTGGGGCTGGTCGGGCTGTGGCAGCTCTCCAGCTTTGAGAACAGCCTGCATGAGACGGTGACCGAAGGCCTGGTGGCGATCTCGCGCAAGAAGGTCCACGAGATCAACGAATACCTCAACGAGGTCGAGGTGGACGGCCGCCTCGTCGCCCAGGCCAGCGACACGCGCGAGCTGCTGGTGCAGCGCGGCGACGCGGTGGCTACCCGCGTGAGTGCCGGCAGCCGGGCCTTTTTCGAGCGTCTCTACGACAGCGGCAAATACCTCAACCTGCTGCTGGTGCAGCCCGACGGCCGCATCAGCTTCGCGATGAAGGCACCGGCCGGCTCGACACCCGAGCTGGCGCGGCTGGACGGCGGCGCCTACGAAGGCAGCGAGCTGCTGGCCGCGCACCGCCGCGCCATCGGCCAGCTGGACCCGCAGCTGACGCCGGCCCAGCGCCTGCGCGGCGAGGGCCCGGCGACGCTTTTCCTGATCCATCCGGTGGTCGATGGCGATCGCGTGCTCGGCAGTGTCGTGTTGCAGCTCGACCTGGACCGCCTGCTGCGGGTCGCGACCGAGCGCTCGGGGCTGGCGCTGACGGGCGAGACGGTGCTGGTGCAACGCCAGGGCGACCGGGCCGTCTTCATCAACGACCTCAAGCGGCCGCCATTGCAGACGCTGACCGGCTCGCTGGACCTGGCCTCGCCCGAGCCGCCGCCGGCCGTGCGCGCCCTGCGCGGCGAAAGTGGCAGCGGCCTGACGCGCGACTACGCCGGTATCGAGATCGTCGCGTCCTGGCGCCACCTGCCCGCGCTGGACTGGGGCATCTCCGTCAACATCGACGCGGCCGAGGCGTTTGCGCCGGCGCGTGCGCTGCGCGACCGCTTGGCTCTCGCCCTCGGCCTGTCCCTTCTGCTGGCCCTGGGCCTGGGTCTGCTGCTGGGGCGTCGCCTGGTCGAGCCCGTCCAGATGCTGAGCGGTGCGGTGGCCCGCATCGCCGGGGGCAAGCTGGATGAGCGAGCGCCGGTCTGCGGCTTTGCCGAGTTCCGCGAGCTGGCGCGCAGCTTCAACCAAATGACGGAACAGCTCGTCGTCGAGCGCCAACTGCTGGAGGCGCGCGTCGAGCAACGCACGCGGGCGCTCAATKAGAGCGAGCAGCGCTTTCGCGGCGTCTTCGAGCGCGCCCAGGTCGGCATTGCGCTGTGCGACGCCCAGGGTGTCATCCTCGACGTCAATCAGGCGCTGACGGCGATGCTGTGCCGCGAGGCCGGGGCGCTGCGCGGCGCCAAGCTCGCCGATCTGCCGGACTTCCGCCCCGGCCGCCTGCCTGGCGGCGAGCTGGCCCGCCTGGCGGCAGGGCGGCTGGACCATGTCCGCTTCGAACGCGGCTTCGCGCTGCCCGGCGGCGGCGAGCTGTTCGTCGACGGCAGCGCCAGCGCCATCCGCGATCGCCGTGGCCGCCTCGTCAACGTCGTGCAGATGCTGGTCGACGTGACCGAGAGACACCGCGCCGAAGTTGATTTGGTACGTGCCCGGGTCGCGGCCGAGGCGGCCAGCCAGGCCAAGAGCGATTTCCTGGCCAACATGAGCCACGAGATCCGCACGCCGATGAGCGGGGCCCTGGGCATGCTCAACCTGCTGCTGCGCACCGAGCTGTCGCCGCGCCAACTCGACTATGCGGCGAAGGCCCGCACGGCGGCCCAGGCGCTGCTGGCCGTCATCAACGATGTGCTGGATTTCTCCAAGGTCGAGGCCGGCAAGATGGAGCTGGACCCGCACCGCTTCGAGCTCAGCGACTTCATGCGCGAGCTGGCCGTCATCCTGTCGGCCAACGTTGGTGCCAAGGACATCGAGGTGCTGTTCCGCCTCGAMCCGCGCCTGCCCAGCGCCCTCGTCGGCGATGCCACCCGGCTGCGCCAGGTGCTGCTCAACCTGGCCGGCAATGCGCTGAAGTTCACCGAGCGCGGCGAGGTGGTGCTGGGGCTGTCGTTGCTGGGCGAGACGGGTGGGCAGGCGCGGCTGCGCTTCGAGGTCCGCGACACCGGCATCGGCATCGCGGCGGACAAGCTCGATCACATCTTTGCCGGCTTCAGCCAGGCCGAGCAGTCGACGTCACGCCGCTACGGTGGCACCGGCCTGGGCCTGGCCATCAGCCGGCGGCTGGTCGCGCTGATGGGTGGCGAGCTGCGCGTGGACAGTCGCGTCGGCGAGGGCAGCCGCTTCCATTTCGATCTGCTGATGGCGACTGCGCCGGCCGAGCGCGGTGAGCCCGACACGGCGCAGCGCGGCCTCAAGGTGCTGATCGTCGACGACAACCCGATGGCCCGCGAGGTGCTGCAGGGCATCGGCGCCAGCCTGGGCTGGGACTGCGACCTGGCAGCCAGTGGCGAGCAGGCGCTGGACGTGGTGCACGAGGCCGCCGAGCGCGGCGAGCCGCATTACGAACTGATCCTGATGGACTGGCGCATGCCGGGGCTGGACGGCTGGGAGACCTCGCGGCGCATCCGCGCCAGCCACGAGTCCGATGCGCCCGTCATCATCATGGTCACGGCCCATGGCCGCGAGCTGCTGGCCGAGCGCAGCGAGCAGGACATCCAGGGCCTGGGCGGCTATCTCGTCAAGCCGGTGACGGCGTCCATGCTGCACGACGCCGTTGCTGAAKCCACGCGTGGGCAGCCGGCACCGCCGCCGCGGGCCGCCGCCGAACCCCGGCTGCAGGGCATGCGCCTGCTGCTGGTGGAGGACAACAGCGTCAACCAGCAGGTGGCCCAGGAGCTGCTGGAAGGCGAGGGCGCCGTCGTGACCGTGGCCGGCGGCGGCGTCGAAGGCGCCCATCTGGCCAAGGTGGCGGAGCCCGTTTTCGACGCCATCCTGATGGACCTGCAGATGCCCGACATCGACGGCTTCGAGGCCACGCGGCGCATCCTCGCGCACCGGGCCGACAGCCTCATCATCGCCATGACGGCCAATGCCATGGAATCGGACCGCCAGGCCTGCCTGGCCGCCGGCATGCGCGACCATGTCGCCAAGCCCGTGGACCTGGAGCAGCTCGTCGCCAGCCTGCGCCGCCACGTCGGCCCCATCCCCATGCGGCCGGCGCCGCCCCCGCCGCCGGTGTCGGCACCGCTGCTGGAGCGCGAGGCAGCGCTGCAGCGCCTGGGCGGTCGGGCCGCCTTGTACGAGCGACTCGCCAAGTCCTTCGCCCAGGACGCGCCCGCGGAGATGGACACGCTCAGGTGCCATCTGCAACAACAAGCCCTGGCCGACGCGACGCGCGTGCTGCATACCCTGCGCGGCTTGGCTGGCGCCGTCGGCGCCACCGCGCTGGCCGTATCGGCCGGCCGCCAAGAGCTGGCATTGCGCGAGGGTGGCAGCGCCAGCGCGGTCGATCTGGTCGGCTTGCAGGGGCTGCTCGACGCCAGCCTCGCCGTGCTGTCCGCCGCTGTCGTGCCCGGCCCGCCGCCGCCCACTGCCCCCGCCATCGTGAGCGAGCCTCTGGAAGCACTGCGCCGGCTGCGCCAGTTGCTGGTCGAACGCAATATGCGCTCGGTCGCAGTCTGCGAAGAGCTGTCCACGCAGCACGCCGACGCCTTCGGCACCGAGCTCGCCCAGCTTTCCACGGCGGTGGCGAAGCTGGACTTCGGCAAGGCCCTGAAGGCCTGCGACCAGTTGCTGGACCGCCTCAATCCCCGCTGAGCGCCGGCCGAGCCGCCGAAAGGGCAAAACCCATTCCCGGGGCGCGGGCGCCATGGGCTTGCGTACAATGAGAATCATTCTCATCAAACCGACTCGTCCGCCGAGCCCGCCCATGTCCGAGCCGCTGTTCTCCAGCCTCGCCGCCGCCCCTGCCGGGCAGGCGCTGACCGTCCAGCAGGTCAGTGCACCCGGGCATTCGCCGGAATGGGCGGCGTGGCTGGCCGATCTGGGCTTTCTGCCGGGTGAAGCCGTGCGCGTGCTGCGCCGCGGCGCCCAGCGCACCGGCAACCTGGTCGTGCGCATCGGGCAATCGACGTTTGCGCTGCGCCATGCCGAAGCCGAATGCATCGCCGTGACGCCGCGCGGCCATGACTGAGTCCATTGTCCATGTCCACCGCGGCGGCAAGCTGGTGGCCCTGGTTGGCAATCCCAACTGCGGCAAGACGGCCCTGTTCAACGGCCTGACCGGCAGCCATCAAAAGGTCGCCAACTACGCTGGCGTGACCGTCGAGCGCAAGGAAGGCCGCCTCGTCACCGTGGCCGGCAAGGCCTTGCGCCTGCTGGACCTGCCCGGCACCTACAGCCTGCACCCGCGCTCACCCGACGAGCGCGTCACCTGCGATGTGCTGGCCGGCCGCGCCAAGGGCGAGAAGCGGCCCGACCTGGTCGTCTGCGTGCTGGATGCCACCAATCTGCGCCGCAACCTGCGCCTGCTGCTGGCCGTGCGCCGCATGGGCCTGCCCGTCGTCGTGGCGCTGAACATGGCCGACCTGGCCGCCCGGCGTGGCCTCAAGATCGACCCGGTGGCCCTGGCCGCCCAGCTTGGCGTGCCCGTCGTGCGCACCGTCGCCATCCACCGCGAAGGCCTGGATGAGCTGCGTGCGCTGCTCGACAAGCCCGAGGTCTGGGAGGCCGCGCCCCTTGCCGTCGCCGGCGAGCAGCAGGTCGACGACCATGTCACTGTGCGGACGCTGCTGCGCGAGCTCCACCTCGACCATGAACTGCCCACCCTGCCCAGCGACCGCGTCGACCGCGTGCTGCTGCATCCGGTGGCCGGCTCCGTCATCCTGGCCGTCCTGCTCTTCCTGCTCTTCCAGGCCGTCTTCTCCTGGGCCGAGCCGCCCAAGGACGCCATCGAGAGCGGCATGGCCTGGCTCGGCAACCAGGTCGGCCTGTGGCTGCCCGAGGGCTGGCTGCGCAGCCTCATCGTCGACGGCGTCATCGCCGGCTGCGGCGGCGTGCTGGCCTTCCTGCCGCAGATCCTGATCCTGTTCTTCTTCATCCTGCTGCTGGAGGAGTCGGGCTATCTGCCGCGCGCGGCCCTGCTGCTGGACCGGCTGATGGGCAGCGTCGGCCTGTCGGGGCGCAGCTTCATCCCGCTGCTGTCCAGCTTTGCCTGCGCCATCCCCGGCATCATGGCCACGCGCTCCATCTCCAACCCGCGTGACCGCCTCGTCACCATCATGATCGCGCCGCTGATGACCTGCTCGGCGCGGCTGCCGGTCTATGCCCTCCTGATCGGCGCCTTCGTGCCGCACCGCGAGGTGGCGGGCTTCGAGCTGCAGGGGCTGGTGCTGTTCGGCCTGTATTTCGCCGGCATCCTGGGCGCGCTGGCCGTGGCCTGGGTGCTCAAGCGCTTCACGAGCACGGGCCGCCTCGTGCGGCCGCTGATGATGGAGCTACCGAGCTATCACTGGCCGCATCCGCGCTCCATCGCCATTGGCCTGTGGCAGCGCGCCATGATCTTCATCAAGCGTGTCGGCGGCATCATCCTCGTGCTGACCATCGCGCTGTGGCTGCTGTCCAGCTTCCCCGGCCCGCCGGAGGGCGCGACCGGGGCGCCCATCCAGTACAGCGTCGCGGGTTATCTAGGCGCGGGCCTGGCCAAGATCTTCGCGCCCATCGGCTTCAACTGGCAGATCAGCCTGGCCCTGGTGCCGGGCCTGGCGGCGCGCGAGGTGGCCATCAGTGCGCTGGGCACGGTCTACGCGCTGTCGGCCACCGGCGACGATGCCGCTCAGGCGCTGGCGCCGCTGATCCAGCAGAGCTGGAGCCTGGCCACGGCGCTGTCGCTGCTGGCCTGGTATGTGTTCGCGCCGCAATGCATCGCCACGCTGGCGGCGGTGAAGCGCGAGACCGGCGGCTACAAGATGCCGCTGATCATGACGGGCTATCTGTTCGGGCTGGCCTATCTCGCCTCCTTCATCACCTATCGCGTCGCGCTTTATTTGGGCGCTTGACGTCAGCGTATTCTGGGCCGAGCGCTGGGCCGCTCCCGAGCCGGCCCGCTTGGGCGTGTGCTTGTGGCTCAATGCCGCAAGCATCGCCGTCCCCTCGGGGGACCGGCTGGGCGCGCCCGCGTTCAGCGGGGCGAGACCGGACGAGGGGCTTCAGGGAGTAGGCCGCGTCGGCACCGAGGCGCTGCAGATGTCGATATAGCCGGGGCTGTGCACGAACCAGCCGCCGCGAAAGCGCCTGGCATCGAGCAGCTGCGTCCAGGTGGTGGACTCGGTCCGCAGCACCTGCAGTGCGGGCCGCTCGGCGGTCGGCACCTCGGCCAGCAGGCGGATGCGCTGGATGCCGGTGCGCTGCTCGGGCTTGTCGTAGAAGCCCATGGCCGCGCCGCCGCGGGGCAGGCCGGACAGCAGCTCCATGCCCTTGAGCACGCGACCCACCACGGTGATGTTGAGATCCAACCCGCGCGGCGCCTGGCCGATGACGACATAGAGCTCGGTGCCGTTGCTGGAATCGATCGCGTCGCTGCGCCCGGCGCCGACCATGCCGTAGCAGTGGGCCAGCCAGGCCCTGCCGGCCTTGGGATCAGCGGCGACCGGGAAGCCTTCGGCAAAGCCGGTGCGTGGCGCCCAGCCTTCCACATCGGGCAGCCTGGTGAAGGCGGCTTCCTTGCCGACCTTGTCCAACGGCACGGAGAACTCGGCGGGCAGCTTGGCTGAGGCGCCGGCCGGCAGCGGCTTGGCCTTGGCGGCGTCCTCGCCATCGGGGTCGCCCCACTGGGTGACGAAGTTGTCCTGAACGCGCAGGATGGCCAGGCCATCCCAGTAGCCACCGCGGGCCAGGGCACGGATGTTGGCGGCATGGGCTGGCGCAAAGCGCGGCGCCAGTTCGATGATGACCTGACCCGACGCCAACTCCATCAGCAGCGTGTTCTCGGGATCGAGCCCGCGCCAGTCGCTGGCCGGCGAGCCGGCGAGGATCTGCTGGGCGGTCTTCTTCGCGGCCGCCTTGACCGGGGGCTTGGCAGCCTTGAGGGGTGCGGCAAGGGCGGTGGACAGCAGGCCGGCAGTGGCCAGCGCGAGAGCGATGTGTTTCATGGGCGCGCAGCTTAACGGCGGAGGGGCTTCCTACAATGCGGCGATGCCCGAGACCGCTGTTCAAGACCTGCAAGACCTGCCCTATGTCCACCTGCGCATGCACACCGAGTATTCGGTGGTGGATGGCACCCTGCGCACCGATGACGCCGCCGACGCGGCCGCGGCTGACGGGCAGGTGGCGGCGGCCATCACCGACCTGGCCAACCTGTTCGGCGGCATCAAGTTCTACAGCGCGATGCGCAAGAAGGGCGTGCAGCCCATCCTCGGCGCCGACTGCTGGCTGGAGACCGACGCCACCGACAAGCCGCCGACGCGCCTGCTGCTGCTGGTGCAGAACAGCCAGGGTTATCTGAACCTCAGCGAGCTGCTGTCACGCGCGTGGATCGATAACGTGCAGCGCAACCAGGCCTGCCTGAAATGGGAATGGCTGACGGAGCTGGGTGGCGGGCTGATCTGCCTGTCCGGGGCCCAGCATGGCGGCCTGGGCCAGGCGCTGATGCAGGGCGACAAGGTGCGCGCCAGGGAATGGGCACAGCGGCTGTCCGAGGTCTTCCCGGGCCGCTTCTACATCGAGCTGCAGCGCGCCGGCCTGCCCGGCCAGGAGGCGCTGGTGCAGGCCAGCGTGCCGCTGGCGGCGGAGCTGGGCCTGCCGGTGGTGGCGACGCACCCGATCCAGTTCCTGGGTGAGGACGACTTCGAGGCCCATGAGGCGCGCGTCTGCGTGGCCGAAGGAGAGACTCTCGCCAACCCCAAGCGCATCAAGCGCTTCCTGCCCAGCCAGTATTTCAAGACGCAGGCGCAGATGCGCCAGCTGTTCAAGGACATCCCGAGCGCCATCCAGAACACCACCGAGATCGCGCGCCGCTGCTCGCTGACGCTGGTGCTGGGCAAGCCACAGCTGCCCAATTTCCCGACGCCGCTGCTGGACGACGGCACGCCGATGCCGATGGAGCAGTATTTCCGCGAGCTGAGCCACGAGGGGCTGGTGGGGCGGCTGAAGCACCTCTTCCCCAACGAGGCGGAGCGCGACAAGGAGCGGCCGCGCTATGTGGAGCGGCTGGAATTCGAGCTGAACACCATCATCAAGATGGGCTTCCCGGGCTACTTCCTCATCGTGTCGGACTTCATCCGCTGGGCCAAGGCCAACGGCTGCCCGGTCGGCCCGGGCCGGGGCTCGGGTGCGGGCTCGCTGGTGGCCTATGCACTGCTGATCACCGACCTGGACCCGCTCAAGTACAACCTGCTGTTCGAGCGCTTCCTGAACCCCGAGCGGGTCTCGATGCCCGACTTCGACATCGACTTCTGCCAGGGCAACCGCGACCGCGTCATCGACTACGTCAAGGACAAATACGGCCGCCCAGCGGTCAGCCAGATCGCGACGTTCGGCACCATGGCCGCGAAAGCGGCTTTGAGAGACATCGGCCGCGTGCTGGGCATGGGCTTCGGCCATGTGGACAGCATCGCCAAGCTCATCCCCGCGCCACCCGGCAAGACGGTGACGCTGGCCAAGCTGCCGCCCAATTTCGACCCCGACAAGGCCAAGGTCATCTACGCCCGCCACGAGGCGCCGGAGCTGGAGGAGCGCGAGAAGAGCGACGAGGAAGTGGCCGAGCTGCTGAAGCTCGCCGCCCGCGTCGAAGGCATGGTGCGCAACATCGGCATGCACGCCGGCGGCGTGCTGATCGCGCCGGGCAAGATCACCGACTTCTGCCCGCAATACCAGCAGCCCGGCTCAACCTCGGCCGTCAGCCAGTTCGACAAGGACGACGTCGAGGCCATCGGCCTCGTGAAGTTCGACTTCCTGGGCCTGGCCACGCTGACCATCCTGGAGCTGGCCAAGGACTTCATCGTCGCCCGCCACGCCGACCGCGCCGGCTTCGACTGGGCCAATGTGCCGCTGGTCGACAAGAAAGTCTTCGACCTCTTCGGCAAGGGCTACTCCGAGAGCGTGTTCCAGTTTGAATCGCCCGGCATGCAGCGCCTGTTGAAGGACGCCAAGCCCTCGCGCTTCGAGGACCTGATCGCGCTGGTGTCGCTGTACCGCCCGGGCCCGATGGACCTGATTCCTTCCTTCGTGGCGCGCAAGCACGGCAAGGAGGCCATCGAGTACCCGCACCCGCTGCTGGGCCAGGTGCTGGAGGAGACGTATGGCGTCTTCGTCTACCAGGAGCAGGTGATGCAGGCCGCCCAGGTGCTGGGCGGCTACAGCCTCGGCGGCGCCGACATGCTGCGC
>NZ_JBFUMO010000201.1:0-9340 GCF_054049355.1 Roseateles sp. P5_E11
ACCACCACGCCCTCGGTGTCGCCCTGGGCGTTCACGGGCAGGGCGGCGCCGTGGCGGTCCAGCAGGCCCATGACGATGGGGATCACCTGGGGCTGCTTGTCGCCCTGGCCCGGCGTGGCGGGTGTGGTCTGCGTGAAGCGCAACGTGAAGGTGCGGGCGGCGGCGTCMTGCTCGCCGCGGGCGGTCACGCGCGGCGTGCCGGCCTGCGAGTACCAGCGCTTGAAAGTGTCCAGGCGCGTAGCGAGGCCCGAGCCGGGGTTGGCGTCGGCAATCGCCTGCGCGAAGTCGTCGCAGGTCACGGCCTGGCCGTCGTGGCGCTCGAAGTAGAGCTTCATGCCCGCCTCAAAGCCCCTGCGGCCGACCAGCGTCTGGTACATGCGCACGACCTCGGCGCCCTTCTCGTAGACGGTGGCCGTGTAGAAGTTGTTGATCTCGCTGTAGCTGTCCGGGCGCACCGGGTGGGCCATGGCGCCGCTGTCCTCGGGGAACTGCGCGGCGCGCAGCTGGCGCACGTCCTGGATGCGGCAGACGGCACGGGCCGACGGCGTGCCGGCCATGTCCATCGAGAACTCCTGGTCGCGGAAGACGGTCAGGCCTTCCTTGAGCGACAGCTGGAACCAGTCGCGGCAAGTGACGCGGTTGCCGGTCCAGTTGTGGAAATACTCGTGGGCGACGATGGACTCGATGCGGTTGAAGTCCGCATCCGTTGCGGTGGCGGGCGAGGCGAGCAGGGCGCTGGTGTTGAAGATGTTCAGGCCCTTGTTCTCCATCGCGCCCATGTTGAAGTCGGACACGCCGACCACCATGAAGCGCTCCAGGTCCAGCGGCAGGCCGAAGCGGGCCTCGTCCCAGACGATGGAGGCGATCAGCGAGTTCATCGCATGCTCGGTCTTCTCCAGGTCGCCGCGGCGCACGTAGACCTGCAGCAGGTGGTCCTTGCCGGCGCGGGTGCGGATGCGCTGCTCGCGCGCCACCAGGTCGCCGGCGACGACGGCGAACAGATAGCTGGGCTTGGGGAAGGGGTCGGCCCAGACGGCGAAGTGGCGGCCGTTGTCGAGCGTGCCGCTGTCGACCAGATTGCCGTTGGACAGCAGCACCGGATAGAGGGTGGCGTTAGCGCGCAGCGTGACCGTGTAGACGGCCATCACGTCGGGGCGGTCCAGGAAATAGGTGATGCGGCGGAAGCCCTCGGCCTCGCATTGCGTGAAGAAGCTGCCGCCCGAGGTGTACAGGCCGGAGAGGGCCGTGTTCTTGTCTGGGCAGGTGGTGTTGCGGATCTCGAGCGCGAAGTCGGCGTCGGGTGCGCCTTCGATGATGAGCTCGTTACCTTCCTGGCGGAAGGAGACGCTCGCGCCGTCGATCAGCACGCGCAGCAGGTTCAGTTCCTCGCCGTGCAAACGCAGCGGGCCGTGGGGCACGGCGCGGTTGCGCTCGATCCGCATCTTGCTGGTGACCAGGGTCTTGGCCGGGTCGAGATCGAAGGTCAGGTCGACCTTGCGGATCCAGAACGCCGGTTGCTGGTAGTCCAGGCGTTGGATCAGGGTGGCATTGCCTTCACGCATTGGGGCTTCCTTGGAAATCGGTCAGTTCAGTCGAAGCGCTGCGCGCCAGCCGGAACGCGGGCGCGCAGTGCTTCAGGGAGGGCATCAAACGCCCTGTTTCAGCGACTCCGTGATGAACGGGTCGAGATCGCCGTCCAGCACCTTCTGCGTGGCAGACGTTTCGTAGTTGGTGCGCAGGTCCTTGATGCGGCTCTGGTCCAGCACGTAGGAGCGGATCTGGTGGCCCCAGCCCACGTCGGTCTTGGTGTCTTCCAGCTTCTGCTGTTCTTCCTGGCGCTTGCGCATCTCATGGTCGTACAGGCGCGAGCGCAGGCGCTTCCAGGCGACGTCGCGGTTGCTGTGCTGGCTGCGGCCGTCCTGGCACTGCACGACGATGCCGGTCGGGATGTGCGTCAGGCGCACCGCCGAGTCGGTCTTGTTGATGTGCTGGCCACCAGCGCCCGAGGCGCGGAAGGTGTCGGTGCGCACGTCSGCCGGGTTRATGTCGATYTCGATGCTGTCATCCACCTCGGGGTAGACAAACAGCGACGCGAACGAGGTGTGGCGGCCGCCGGAGCTGTCGAACGGGCTCTTGCGCACCAGGCGGTGCACGCCGGTCTCGGTGCGCAGCAGGCCAAAGGCGTACTCGCCCTCAACCTTGATGGTCGCGCTCTTGAGCCCTGCCACGTCGCCGGGCGTCTCGTCTTCCAGCGTCGCCTTGAAGCCCTTGCGTTCGCAGTACTTGAGGTACTGGCGCAGCAGCATGCCGGCCCAGTCGCAGGCTTCGGTGCCGCCGGCGCCGGCCTGGATGTCGATGAAGCAGTTCAGCGGGTCGGCCGGGTTGTTGAACATGCGGCGGAACTCGAGTTCCTCGACCTTGGCCTGCAGCGCGGCGGCGTCCTGCTCGATGGCCAGCATGCCGGCCTCGTCGCCTTCCTCGCGGCTCATCTCGAACAGCTCGGTGTTGTCCGCCAGCGAGCTGGTCAGCGTCGTGATCGTGTCGACGACGGCCTCCAGCGTGCGCTTTTCCTTGCCCAGTTCCTGGGCGCGCTTCTGGTCGTTCCAGACGTTGGGATTCTCGAGGGAGGCGTTGACCTCGTTCAGTCGCAGTGCTTTGCGGTCGAAGTCAAAGATACCCCCTTAGCGCGTCGGTACGCGCTGTGAGGTCGGCCAGGTTGTTGCCGATTTGGTTGATGTGTTCGATGTCCATGACGGTCGCTTGGTTCTTGGCGAAACGCGGATTTTCTCATGGGTGAGAATGGCCGCCATGACAGCTCCGCTGCGCGACGACTATTGGCGCCGCACCCGCCGCCTGACGGTGTGGTTGCTGCTGGCGTGGGCAATCGTCGGTTTTGTGCCTGTGTTCTTTGCGCGCGAACTCAGCGTCGAGGTGTTCGGATGGCCGCTGGCCTTCTGGCTGGCTTCGCAGGGTGCGCTGCTGGGCTTTTGCGCCATCGTCATCGTCTACGCGAGACAGATGGACAAGTTGGAGGCCGAGTTCAGCGAGCCTCGGTCCTGAACAGGCGCCGGGCTTCGGCCTCGCCGACATAACGCGCGTAGAGCTGCTGGATCCAGCCTTCGCGCCTCAGCAGGGTGATCTGGGCCTGCAGCAGCTGAACGTCGTCCTCGGTGACGGTGGTGCGGTTCAGGTAAAGGCCGATGGGTTCGGTGCCGGCCTCCGGCAGGTCGACGACGATGCTCTGCGCCGGCAGTGCGCCATCCCGCTTGAGCTTGGCATGGATCATGTTGGGAATGATGGCTGCCTGGATGCGCCCGGCCGTCAGCTTGGCCGCCAGGTTGTTGAAGTCGGGCGAATACTCGGCTTGGCGCGAGGCCAGCAGCGGTGCGATCCGTTCCTCCAGCACATCACCTACGCGCACGCCACGGACGATTCCGAGCTTGAGGTCGGGCCGGCCGACAAAGGCCTCCAGCGAGCGCGGCCCGCGCTCCGACGCGACGATCAGATCCAGTTCCGTGAAGGCATAGGGCAGGAAGTGCCCGACCCGGTCGCGGTCGGCGGCGCGCATGGCCGAGGTCAGCACGTCGATGCTGCCGTGCTCGAAGTCCAGCAGCACGCGCGCACGAGGCGCGTAGCGCAGGGTCAGCTTGCAGCCACTGCGCCGGGCCAGCTCGTCCAGCAGATCGGGCACGACGCCTTGGATATGGCCGTCGCGCAGGAAGGCTGAATAGCCGAGGTCGGAGATGCCGACGCTGAGTTCTCGCGAGCAGCTCGCCTGCGCGCCTGCGGCAGCCAGCGCGAGCAGCAACCCGATGGCAGGCTGCCTCATGTCTTCGACAGGAAGGGCTCAAGCATGGCGGCCAACGCTTCGGGTTGGTCGTGGTGCAGCATGTGGCCGGCGTCCTGCAGCACGGCCTTCTCCAGCTGTGGCACCAGGGCCAGGCGGGCCTCGAAGTCTTCGCGCGGGTAGCGAGTGCCCCAGAAGCGCGTCAGCTGGTCGTCGCTGCCCTCGACCCACAGCGTGGGCGCGGTGATGCGCTGCCAGYAGGCCAGCACCTCGGCCTTGCGGTAGAGCATGGGGTTGGCCAGCTTGTGGGCCGGGTCGGCATTGAGCTGGAAGCCCTCGGGCGTTTCACGCGACCAGTGCTGGGCCAGCCAGGCGGCCTTGGCCGCCGGCAGGCGGGGGTTGTTCTTCATCAGCCGCTCGGCCACGTCGGCCAGCGTCGCGTAGGGCCGCAGCGAGGGCGGGTCCTTCAGCTCGTCCAGCCATTTGGCCAGGCGCTCGGGCGAGGCGGCGGGCGAGATGTCGGGCATGCCGAAGCCTTCGAGATTGACGAGGCGACGGATGCGCTGCGGACGAACCCCGGCATAGCTCATGGCCACATTGCCGCCCATGCTGTGGCCCAGCAGGTCCACCGGCGCGCCCGGGCTCAGCGCATCGAGCAGGGCGTCGAGGTCGCCGAGGTAGTCCGGGAACCAGTAGCTGTCGGCACCCGTCGTCGCGCTGAGGCCGAAGCCGCGCCAGTCCAGCGCAATGATCTCGCGCTCCTGCTGCAGGGCATCGACGACGAACTGGAAGGACGCGCCGACGTCCATCCAGCCATGCACCATGACCAGGGGCGGGTGGCCCGGCAAGGGCTGGCCCCAGCGCAGGATGTGATGGCGCAGGCCGCGCAGGATCAGAAATTCGCTGCGGTGGGCGCGGCGCGGGGAATAGACATCGGGCATATCCGCACTGTAGGACACGGCAGTGCGCTGACAATGGCCACCATGCCCGCACCCCGCCACGACATCCGCGCCGCCGAGCCGCGCGATCTGAAAGCCATCGTCCAGTTGATCAGCGAGCTCGCCGAGTTCGAGAACCTGACCCATCTGTTGCAAGTCACGCCAGAGAAGCTCGAGCCGCATCTGTTTGGCGATGCTCCCGCGGCCGAGTGCCTGGTTGGCATGGTGGACGGTGAGGTGGTCGCCTTTGCGCTGTTCTATACCAACTTCTCGACCTTCCTGGCCAAGCCCGGCCTCTATCTGGAAGATCTGTATGTGCGCCCAGCCCACCGCCGCAGCGGCCTGGGCAAGGCGCTGATCATCGAGCTGGCCCAGACAGCCTGCGAGCGCGGCTATGGCCGTTTCGACTGGACGGTGCTGGACTGGAATGAGGACGCCATCCGCTTCTATGAAGGCCTGGGCGCCGACGTCATGCCGGAGTGGCGCATCTGCCGCCTGACCGGCGACGCGCTGGAGCGCTATGCCGACGGCGACCGGCCGAGCATGTGGTCTCCCTCAGCTTGGCTCGGGCTCTGACCTGACCGCCCGGTTTCTGCCCCGGGCAATCCATTAGCCCGGGCATTGCCGGGCTGGCTAGCATTCGCCCCCTTGTCCCAACCGGGGGTGGCCCATGGCGGAAGACCGATACGAGCAGCTGCACGGCGCCTTTCGCTGGCAGGTGCCCCAGGACTTCAACATCGCCGAGGCCTGCTGCGGCCGCTGGGCGCGCGACACGCCCAACGCCACGGCCATTTATTTCGACAGCGAAAGCGGCTGCCGAGCCCACTACAGCTACGCGCAATTGCAGCGGGCCGCCAACCGGCTGTCCAACGCGCTGCTGGACCAGGGTGTACGCCGCGGCCATCGTGTGGCCATCGTGCTGCCGCAGCGCTTCGAGACGGCCGTCGCCCACATCGCGATCCAGCAGATTGGCGCGGTCGCCATGCCACTGTCGATGCTTTTCGGCGCCGAGGCGCTGGAGTACCGGCTGCAGGACAGCGGTGCCGTGCTCGCCATTGCCGCCTGCGAAGCCCTGCCGGCCCTGCGCGAGGTCAAGGCGCGCTGCCCGGCGCTGCGCCGCATCCTGGTCGTGGGCGAATGCCCGGTGGATTGCGACGAGCTGCCGTGGATGCAGGCCCTGCAGGCCGAGGAGGCGCGCTTCAAGCCAGTGGCCACTCAGGCCGACGACCCGGCCATCCTGATCTACACCAGCGGCACCACCGGCAACCCCAAGGGTGCACTGATCCCACAGCGGGCGTTAATCGGCAACCTGGCTGGCTTTGTCGCCAGCCAGAACTGGTTCGGCTTCGATCCATTTCCCGATGTCACTGAGACGATCAGGCCCTCTTCCCTGGGGAAGAGGGAGCGGGAGATGGGGGGCGGCAATGAAGGGCCTCGGCCCAGCAAAGGGCTCCAGAAGACGGACGCCGTCTTCTGGAGCCCTGCCGACTGGGCCTGGACCGGCGGCCTGATGGACGCCTTGCTGCCTACGCTCTACTTCGGCCGCCCCATCGTCGCCTGGCAAGGCCGTTTCTCGGCTGCCAAGGCCTTCGAGCTGATGGCGGCCTACGGCGTCACGCATGCCTTCCTGTTCCCGACGGCGCTCAAGGCCATGATGAAGGCCGAGCCTCGCCCGAAGCGCCATGCGCTGAAGCTGCGCGCACTGATGAGCGCCGGCGAGGCCGTTGGCGACGCGGTGTTCAACTGGTGCCGCGATGCGCTGGGTGTGCCCGTCAACGAGATGTTCGGCCAGACGGAGATGAATTACGTCGTCGGCAATTGCCAGGCCCTGTGGCCGGCCAAACCCGGCAGCATGGGCCGGGCCTACCCGGGCCACCGCGTGGCGGTCATCGATGACGAGGGCCGGGAATGCGCGCCCGGCGAGACCGGTGAGGTGGCCGTGAACGCGCGCGACCGCCATGGCGCGCCCGACCCCGTCTTCTTCCTTGGCTACTGGAACAACGAGGCCGCGACGAAGGCCAAGTTCACGGGTGACTGGTGCCGCACTGGCGACCTCGCCCGCAGCGACCGGGACGGCACGCTCTGGTACGAAGGCCGGGCGGACGACGTCTTCAAGGCGGCGGGCTATCGCATCGGCCCCGGCGAGATCGAGAACTGCCTGCTCAAGCATGCGGCCGTGGCGAATGCGGCCGTCGTGCCCAAGCCGGATGCGGAGCGCGGCGCGCTGGTGAAGGCCTATGTCGTGCTGGCCGAGGGCCATGCTGGCAGCACCGCGCTGGTGGAGGCCCTGCAGGCCCATGTGAAGGCGCGCCTGGCGCCCTACGAGTACCCCAAGGAAATCGAGTTCATCGCCGCGCTGCCGATGACGACGACGGGGAAGGTGCAGCGGCGCGTGCTGCGGCTGCGCGAGCAGGAACGGGCCACGGCCGGCACGGCGTCGCCGTAGCGCTGCCGGCGCCGCCGGGGTTCAGTCCTTCAGGGGTGAAATGCCTTGCACCGGCCCGATCAGGCGTTCGAACAGGCTTTTGRGCCGCTCGACCCGCGCACGGTCACGCATGAAGGCGCGGAAGTCCTCGGGGCTGGTGTTGTATTTGTCGATCGACTGGTAGCCGGTTGGCGGCGCGACATCGTCGCGGATCGGGAACCGCTGCGGGTTCGAGGCCACCGGCAGCGACAGCGTCCAGCTGACGTACAGCTTCGCTGCGGCGGGATGCTTCGCATCCTTGAAGATCGCGCCGGTCTGCGCCCAGGTCAGGAAGGGATCGCGGGTCGGCAGCACAAAGCGGAGGCTGGACGACTCCACCGGCACGAGGTTGCCTGACGTCCCGGTTGACACGGCGTACTTGCCGGCTTCGACGGCGTCGCGCGGCGTCYGCGTGCCGCGCACCCACTGCACGCCGTTGGCCTGCAGCTTCTCGATGAAGCCGATGCCGTACTTCTGGACGATCTTGTCGAACACGTACAGCACCGCATCGTCGTCGTGCGGGTAGGTGATGACGATCCGGTTCTTGAACTCCGGCTTCAGGAAATCGGCATAGTCGCGCGGCGCGTTCTCTGCCGTGACCAGGGTCTGGTTGTAGCTGTTCGCGAAGGTCAGCATGAACAGGCCCGTGAAGCGCGCCTGCGGATCCTTGTAGGCTGCCGGGACGTGCTCCCAGCCCGTCGGCTTGTACGGCAGCAGCAAGCCGCGCGCTGCCCAGTCGTCGAAATCGTGCAGCGTCTGCAGGTGGGCGACGTCGACCTTCAGGTCCTTGCGCAGCAGTTCCTCCTCGATGCGTGCATCGTGGTACTTGCTGAGGTCGACGACGAGGTTCAGCTTCATGCCGGGAAACCGGCGCTCGAAGGCCGCCTTGATGCCAAAGCCCTGCGTGACCTCGTCACCGCCGGCATACACCGTCAGTGCGCCGCCTTCCTTCAAGGCAGCTTCGTAAAGATCTTGCAGCGTGTGGCCGGCGCCGTCGCGCTCTGCGACGAGGGTGGCGGGAGCCGCCGCAGCCTGGGCCCGTGCYGGCATGGATGCGGCAGGCGCCAATGAAACGGCCAAGGCCAGCCACGCCAGCTTGCGCGCGAGGGCGGTGCTCATCGCTTCATCTCGCGCCTGTCGACGTGGGAGCCGACCATCGGTGGGGTGCCCGGCGGCTGGGCTGGGGACCTCAGGGTCGGAGTGGGGGATGGTGCGTGCTTTCATCGGGGCTCCTTGGCGGCGGATGGTCGATGGCGGCACTCTATTGATTCGAAATCAGCCGATAAAGCCGGTTTCGATCAATTGGTTGTCAACCGAATCGATTCAATGAATGCCCCTCAGGGCTTCAAAGTGCGGCGCCGCTGCTGCGCCCGCGAGCGCAAGGACGACCCGGTTCAGGTGGCGCGGTTGCGCAGCTTCAGCAGGCTCAGGCCCAGCAGCACGAACAGCCCGCCCGAGATGCGGTTGAACAGCCGCAGATGTCGCGCCTCGGTCAGGAAGCGGCGCAGTTGGCGGAACAGGCCGACATAAAAGGCGTGGGACACCAGGGCCAGGGCGGTGAAGGTGATCGTCAGCAGCACGGTCTGCATGACCAGGGACTCGCCAGGCACCAGGAACTGCGGGAACAGCGCCGTGAAGAACAGGATGGCCTTGGGGTTGGTGACGGCCACGCCCAGGCCTTGCAGGAAGAGCTTGCCCGGCGTCGTTGGCTGATGGGTGGAAGCCGACGCATCCAGCCGCAGCGGGGCGCTGCGCCATTGCTTGATGCCGAGGTAGATGAGATAGCCCGCGCCGACGATCTTGACGACCAGGAAGGCCGAAGCCGATACCGCCAGCAGCGCGCCCATGCCGGCCGTGGCCGCACCGGACACGACGAAGAGGCCGGCCGCATTGCCCAGCGAACTGAACATCGTGTGGCGCGGCCCGACGGCGACAGAGTTCGAGATCGCGAGCAGCACGCCGGGGCCTGGCGAGAAGCAGGTCAGCAGGGCGACGCCGCAGAACAGCAGCCAGGTCGAGAAGGGCATGGCGGGATCGGGAGATTCAGAGCCGGCCAGTCTAGGGACAAGCGCAAGACCGCGTGCGTTGGTGGTGCAATCGCCAGATCAGCGTCCAGGTCTTGCCGCCGTCGGTGCTGCCTTCCCCGTCCCC
>NZ_JBFUMO010000202.1:0-9322 GCF_054049355.1 Roseateles sp. P5_E11
CTGCTGGGCAATCAGCGCCGTGGCCAGCGTGGCCGCGGTGACGGCGATCTTGGCGCCCAGGCCGCCGGGCGTGCTGTCGATCTTCAGCAGCCCATCCGGCCCCTGGCTTTCCAGTGCCAGGCTCATTTCAGACGCGGGCGCCGCGCCGGCCGATCCCGGCTTGCGTGCATAGCGCAGCCGCGCCAGCACCGGCGTGCCGGCCGCAAACGTCAGAGCCTGGCCGAAGTTCTCGGTGCGGCCGTTCAGTGGCAACTCCATCACCGCCTCGACCAACGTGGGCACGAAGCCGTCCAGCCCCGTCGCCGTGGGGTCGCGGCATTCGATGCGCACGGCGATGGCCGGCCGGTCACCGTCGGCCGGCACCTGGGCATTCACGATGAGGTCGATGCCCGGCGTGGGCGGCAGGCCGAGCTGCAGCCAGGCGTCCACCGCATGGCCGCCGAGGAAGGGCACGCCCTGGGGCAGAAAGAAGCGCGCGCGGTTGACGGCAATGCCCTGCCAGGCGGGCGCGTCCGCAGGCGTGGCGAGCGCGACGCCGTCGACCACCACGCCGTCCGCCGGCCCGGCCTCGCTGGAAAAGTCCAGCACGATGCCGTGCGTGAACTCGAACCCGAAGCCAGTGCCACCGAGCAGCACCGTGGGCGGCTGCACCTGCAGCACGACGACGTCATCCGGCGCCTCGCGGTTGGGCGACAAACTCAGCTTGACGCTGCCACCGGCCTGCCCCTGCAGCACCAGGAACAGGCCCTGGCCGACGAGTTGCACCGGCGGGTTRCCCGGGGCGGCCGTCAGCGACTGRCCGTCTGCCGCCAGCGTGGCGGCCACCAGGCCGTGCGATGCCACCGAGCGCGCCAGGTTGAATAGCGGCCGCTGCGCGCCTTCCTCGAGCGACACCGCCAGCCGGAAGCCCGTGCGCGCGCCAGGCGCGCCGTCGAAGGACAGGAAATAGTCGCGTTCGGGAACCGCTTCAGGCGGCGGCACCAGGTGCAGGTTGAACACACCCAGAGCCTGCTCGTCCGCGGCCAGCAACATCCTGCCTTCTTCGGTCTGATCGGACAGCACCGTGGTGGAGACGATCTGCAGCGTGGATAGCAGCGCGTCCACCGGCACGCTGGTGATGAGCTGGGCCAGCAGCTTTTCGTCGGACAGATGTTGTTTGATGCTCTTCATACGTCCCTGCCTCGCCTTGCTGCGGCCCATGCATGCGCCGGCCTAGGCGGCGGACTGTTGGACGTGGGGCGAGCGGGCGCCATCCCGCAGAACACACGGCGGGAGCGGGCAGTTGGGCGGCCCTCCATGGCCGCGCGCGCCGGTGCGCTCCGGCGCCTTCATCAATCGGGAGGAAGAGGGGCGTGCTGGGGTGTGCGCGAAGCCGCGCCGTTAGCAGAAGAGGAAGAGGGCGAGGGCGGGCGAGCGCCGGGTCAGCCTCTCAGCGGCGGAACTTGCCGCTCTGGTCAATGATGGCCAGGTCCACATAGTCCAGGCCGCTGTGGTCGGTCGGGCTGTAGCCCAGCTCGATGCCGCCCAGGTCATAGCGGCTCATGCCCTCCAGCGCCTTGCGCAGGCCGTCGCGCGTGGGCTGCTTGCCGGCGCGCTTCAGGCCTTCCACCAGCACCTTGGCCGACACATAGCCCTCGACGACGGTGGGCGTCACGTCCACGCCGGCCTTCTGGGCTGCCTCGGAGATCTCCTTGATGATGGGCTTGGCGTTGGATCGTTCATACGGGAACACCTGGCTGACGATGACGCCATAGCCGATGTCGCCCAGGTCCTTGATGAAGCCCATCGAGGCGTTGTTGGACAGGGTCACCAGCTGCGCATTCGAGCCCGCGGCGCGCACCGCCTTCATGCCCTGCACAACGGCCGTGCCCGAGCCGATGAACATCACCGCCTGGGGCTGCTTCTCCAGCAGCTTGGGCACGATGGGGCCGAAGTCGGGCTTGGCGCGGTCGTACTTCTCGTGGGCCACGGGCTTCTTGTTCGTCTTGGTCAGCCCGGCCATGGCGCCCTGCACGGCATCGTCGCCAAATGAGTCGTCCACCTGCACGATGGCGATGCGCTCCATGCCGATCAGGCTCAGGTGCTCGATGGCCCGCTCGGCCTCGCGCTGGTAGGTGGCGCGCACATTGAACAGCCAGGGGTGCACGGGCTTGTGCAGCACCATGGCGCCTGTGGACGGCCCCACCAGCGGTACCTTGTGCTCGGTCAGCAGCGGCATGATGGCCTGCGTATGGGGCGTGCCGCGGTTCAGGAACAGCGAGATGACGCCCTGGTCGATCAGCTGCTTGGCATTGGTGACGGCGATCTTGGGGTCGAACTTGTCGTCCAGCGACACCAGGTTGATCTTCTGGCCATTGACGCCGCCGCCGGCGTTGACGATGTCGAAGTAGAGCTTGGCGCCCTTCGTCGCCTCACCCACGCTGGCCGCCACCTGGCCGGTGTGGCCGGCGGTCTGGCCGATGGTGATCTGGGCGTGGGCGGTGGTGGCCAGCGCTGCGGTCGTGGCGGCGAGCAGGAGGCGGTGGGCCAACTGCCGAAGTGACGTCGTCATGGGTTTGTCTCCAAGCTGCCCCTGGTTGCGGCGGGCTCTTGGATGCTCTGGACGGCCTGCGCGCGGGATAGCAATTCAAGCATGCGGCGTGTGTCACTAGGGCGTTGCCGCGATGTGGATAGTGCGTATGTCGCGACTTTGGCTTAACGCGTGAGGTCCAGCGGGGAGTTCGCCCCCGCGGGCGACTCACTTTCTTGGGCGCCCAAGGAACCGAAGGTTCGGCGAAGTCAAAGTAAGCAAAGAAGCTGCCCCGGTTCCGCCGCCCCTCGCGTTGCGAGGGGTTCCCTGTGCGCCGTGCCGCTTGCAGGCGGCATGTCCTTCGACAGGCGTCGCGCAGCACGCAGGTGCTGCGCTCGGTCTCTCCTCAGTCTCGGTCGCCGAGACCTGGGCAAAACTCCCGCCGCTACGCTCTGGTCAAACAGTTGCGCGGAGTCAGTTCACGAAGCGTGCTGCGCACGCGCCTCGGCGCCCTGCGATGCTCTGCGGCTCCTTCGTGGGCCTTTAGATTAAGGGCCTGACCCCGATCCGTGCGATCCGCGATCTGATCGACCCCGATCCGATCTGGTCGCGCAGCAAGGGCGACTGATCGTCGCCATCGGCGCCCCGCGTGCGACGAAGGTGTGTAGCAACCCGGCTCGCGCGACTCGACCTCCCCCTTCAATCGAGGCCGTCCACTACGGTGATCGCTTCGCGCCGGGCCGACTCCCGAACGGATGCGTTTACCTCCGGTCCGTAAAGCGTCTTGTCCACCGTGATGGTGTTGATGCGCTCTATGCCGACGAACTTCAGCCAGGCTTCGAGATAGGGCTTCTGAAAGTCGAGCGARTGGAAGCTGCCCACGCCGTCCGCGGCATAGTCCAGTCCTCGAGCCAGAACCAGCGTGGCGGCCTTGCCGCCGAGCAAGCCTCTCGCTCCTTCCTCCGGGGAAAAGCTGAACAGGATGTCCTTGTGGGACACCGCATCGATCAAGTGCTTCAGCTTGTAGGGGATGCCGAAGTTCCACAGTGGCACCGACAGCAAGATGTGATCGGCCGCGTGAAACGCTTGGCCAAGTAACTTCACGCGCTCCCACGCATGCTGCTGCACCGGTGTCAGAGGCGTGCCGTTGATGCCGGCGTACTTGGCTTCCAGCAACTCGGCAGAGACTTCAGGAAGGTCTAGCGACCAGAGGTCGAGCGTAACGACTACGCTTTTCGGGTGCCGCTGCTCGCAACGCTGAATGAACGCTTTCGCCACGTCGATGCTGGCCGATTGGGTCTTGCGAGGGGAGACCTCGATGTACAGGAGGTGTTTCATGGGGTGTGGGCTGGAGGTCCGAGACGGAACGGAGAGTAGGTACAACCTCCTCAGACCTCAATCAACTTAATATGAGACTTTTCAGAAGTAATCTCACTGAATCATGCTCATTGATCCGCAGCTCCTCAAGAGCTTTGTCTCTGTTGCCGATCTGGGGAGCGTCTCGCGTGCCGCGGAGCGAGTGCGTCTGACGCAGTCGGCGGTCAGCGCCCAGATCAAGCGACTGGAGGCTCAGCTGGGATGCCGCGTCTTCGCGCGCACCACCCGTTCGCTTCGGCTGACAGCACAGGGAGAGGTCCTGCTGGGTTACGCAAGGGGCATCCTCACGTTGAACGATCACGCCGTCCTTCATCTGGGCGCTGCGCGGCGCATCCGCGATACGGTGCGCATCGGTTGCTCGGAAGGCCTTCCGGCCGATTGGCTGTTCGCTGCGCTGACTAGGTTTCGCGAGAAGTACCCCGAGGTCGAACTGGAAGTCACCGGAGGAATCAGCATTGCGTTGTCCGAGCTCACGCGGCGGCGCGCATTGGACATCTCGATTGGCGGGCGGTGCGGCGGCTCCGGTGTGGGCGAACTCCTCTGGAGCGAACCGCTGGTTTGGGCCTTCTCGGAGCGCTCCTTCCTGAACCCTGCACGGCCTGTGCCGATGGCCTTTCTCTCCGAGCCTTGTCCCTACCGCGATGCAGCGCTTGTCGCCCTGGCAGGGCATCGGCGACGCTGGCATATCGCACTGACGGCCCAGAGTTCCGGCGCCTTGCTGGCTGCGGTGGCATCGGGMTTTGCGGTAACGCCTCTCACGCCGTCCCTCATGGCAACGGGTTTGCGCGCTGTTCCGACGGGGGACATCCTTCCCGACCTGCCCCGTGCGGAGTTCACGATGCAGCTGCGCGAGGGCCGACTCGGCGAAGCGGCAACCGAAGTGGCAGCCGACATTCGCCACGCCTGCCATCGATGGCTTGGATCGCTCCAGTTGAGGCCTGGCTTCGTCTAACGCAAAAGCCTCAGCACCCCGCCTGATCAGCCGCAAAAAATGTACGTTCGTGGCGAACGGCATGCGATTTGCACGCGCCTGCCGACATGCAACAGCCCTCGCCGTCGGAAAAGCTGAAAGCGAGGATGGGGTCAGGTTTAAAGTTTTAAGTCTTGCCGGGCATCGTGCACGCCCGTTTGCCCGCGAGCAATTCATCGTGCAGGTAGAGGATGTGTCGGGCGCGACCAGCGCCTGTTGCCGTTGACAGACCAGCGATGCAGGCGCAAAAAGGGGCGTTGCCGGATTCGGCACGCGGGGAGCGCAGCATGAACGACGTTTCGCAGGCGGTTCGCAGCTCTTGGCTTCTTGCCGCACTTGTAGGCCTCCTGCTCTGTACGCCAGCGCTGGCCGACCCCGTGCCGGTGGTGCATTTTGAGCATGAAGACGTCGACAAGTTCGGTGATCTGTCTCAGAAGAATGTGGCTCCCTGTCCCAACATGGCCTGCGGGCCGGTGGCAGCCGTCAACTCCTTTGTMTTCCTGCAGCGCGAGTACTCCCTGATCTACGGCTCCAAGCTGATCCCGGCAGTCGATGGCACCAAGCCCACTCAAGCCGAACTTATTGCGGTTGCCGCCGACCTGGCGAAGAACTACATGGACACCTGCTGTGAGAAGGGCACTCACATCACGAACTTCATCAACGGCAAGCAGAAGTACTTCGACACGGTGGCGCCCAACACCACCGTCATCCACGGGCAAGTGAAGGACTGGGATCCGGTTGAGGGCGGCGCCAAGCCCGACAACATCGACGAAACCAACCCGAYGCCGCAATTCCTGCTGAACGAGTTGAGCCACAACCAGGATATCGAGCTGCTGCTCGACTTCGGCACCGACGGTGGCCACTACGTCACGCTGACCTCTTTGTTCTGGAGCGACGACGACGGCGACGGAAGCATCGACGCCGGTGAGGCCGCGAACATTGGCTATATCGATCCGGAGGATGGCAAGTCCACCAGCGCACGCCTCGGCGAGTTGGCGGGCGCCCTGACCGTTCAGTACCTCAGCCCGGTCACGGGCAACGTGCGCAGCGGCACGATCTTTGCCGCCATCGCGGAGTCGCCCGAGCACCGCACCAACCCTAAACCCGCAAGCGCGGCCCTTGTGCTGGCGGCGTTAGCGGCCGTGTGGTGCGTCAGGCGCCGGTCGGCCACTGCAGACCGAGGGGGATGACTACCAACTCGCCTGGAATGAATCCCCGCTGAACCGGCTATCACCCGTGACCACGCCCATGTCCACGAACTCAAAGTCCGACGCCCGCAGCGACTTCAAGTTCGAAATCGTCGCGTCCTGCCACTGCGCACTGGGCTCGCCCTGCACGTACAGGTCGGAGCCGATGTCGGCGACGTAAAGGCCGTAGCGCTGCATAGCCACCGCGACGGCCTTGGCCTGGGCGCTCCAGGAGGCTGGCGGCACAAAGCTGGCCTTCAAGCGCAGCACGGCGCCAAAGGGCACGCCGCCGGCCGTGTCGCCGCCGGCGTGATGGCGCGCCGGCCAGACGTGGCTGCGGGCAAGCACGCTGTCGCGCAGCGTGACGCGCAAGGCATGGCGGATCTCACCGGCGCTGGCCTCAGCGGCTCGCGCCAGCAGCGGCAGCATGGGCAGGCCGGCGGCGTCGCCCGAGGTCCAGGTGTCGGGGCGCATCGCGTTGCTCTTCAGATCCCAGGCGGCGGTTGAATAGCTGTACCACTGCTGGTTGAGCTTGAAGCTGGCGTAGCTCTCCCACAGCCGGCAGCTGCCTTGCTCGACCACCAACACATGGCGGTCGCCGCATTGCTGGGCGTCATTGCAGGCGCCGCCCTCGGCCTTGAGCAGGTCGTCGCGCGGGAAGGGGAAGCGGCGGTTGGGCGCGGTCAGCGTCGTGCAGTCGCGTACGAGGCTGTAGCCGCCGCCCACGGGCGCGGCGCAGTCGCTCTCGTCGGGCGCGCCGTCGCCGCTGCCGGCGCGTGGGTCGGTGGGATTGAAGGCCACCGTCGGCCAGCTGGTGGTGGCCGTGGCGGCGGTGCTGCCGTCCACCACGTTGTACGGAATGCCGTAGTAGTCGGCCGGCTGCTGCTGGTTCTCGCTGGTGCCCCAGTCCGGATGAAATGACCTCGTCGTGCCGATGTTGGTGATCCACGTCGCGCTGCTGGCGTGCACGGGGAAGCGCTGCGCGTCGTCGATGCGCGTGTTGAACACCGCCGTGGCGGGGAAGACATCGCAGGCGCCGATCTGCGGCGCGGCGCCGGGTGCGGGGGATGGCGTGGGGGAAGGCGTGGGAGCCGGAGCAGGGGCCGGCGGAGGTGGCGGCGGCGCAGGAGAGGGCGTGGGAGCGGGCGATGGGGCTGGCGGCGGCAGGGGGCTGCCGCCACCGCCGCCACAGGCCGTCAGGCCGACGGCCGTGGCCAGCAGGACGAGCCCGCCGATGCTCTTTTTGATCGGGTCGCTTTGCATTTGTTCTTCTTCAACAGGGCGCCGGCCGAAGTGCCAGCGGCTATGTTGAAACAAGTGCGTCGCAGCGAGCACGCCCAGGTGTACGGGGATGTAAGCGCGGCCGTGTTGGCCGCGCTTTGCCGCGGCTACCTCACGGTGACGGAGAAGTTCCTCGACCCGAAGTTCATGCCGCCCGACGACGACGTGATTTCGAAGCCGTACTGCACATCACCCACGACCAGGTCGGCYATCCAGCCGAGGTTCCTCAGGTAGTTGAGGATGCCCAGCACGTCGATGGTCGTGTTGTTCGTCTTCGAGGTGCGCAGGAAGGAATAGACCATGTTGGCGCCGTTGTTGCCGCGGTAGACGTTCCAGGTGGCGCCGCCCACGTTCACGTTGGTGTAGACGGGGATGGCGCAGCCCTGCGCGTTCCAGTTGTAGGAGATGGGCTTGACGTTGCCGCAGCCGGCCGCGGTGCCGGTGTAGTTGAGCCACAGCATGATCTCGTGGGCGTTGTTGCCCACCCAGACGTCGAAGGTCGATGACCAGGCGCCGCCGCCCGGCGTGGTGGCGGCGATGGTGGACGACAGCTGCGACAGCGAGCTGATGGTGCGGTTGACCGCGTAGCCGATGTGCGGGTACGACTTGATCCCGCCGGTGTTGGGCTGGTCGGACCAGACACCCCAGTCGGCATTCGAGTTGACCCAAATGGTCTGCSGGCCGACGGCGGCGCCGCCGCACGGGCCCCAGACGTCGTTGTTGAAGTTGTAGCTGCCGTAGTTCCAGCTGGCGAACAGGTTGGGGGCCGAGCAAGATGACGTGGCGGGCGAGGAGGCCCCCCAGGTGGCGGCCTGCGCGCCCGGGGAGGCGAGGGACATGACGACAAAGGCGGCAGCGCCCAACGCGCGGTGGATTGATTTCATATGTCTCCGTTATGGTTGAAAGGGTCATCGCCCATGACCGCTACCTTGTGAATGGCAGCGTTGTCATGGGCAAATAAATTCGAGCCGCGAACAATTAGTTCGACCATCGGGCTTACCCGCTGATGTGAAACAAGTCGTCGGGCCGGCTCCGCTTCGCCGTCGTATGCGAGCGTGCGCTTGGAGCGATCAGGCGTTCAGCGCTTGCCGGTCTCTTGCCCGGTCAGCCCGTGCGCCTTCAACCAGCGCACCAGCGTGGGAAAGTAGTCGGCGTGAAAGCCCGTCGTCGTGGCCGCCTTGTGGCCGCTGTCGAGGTCGGTCGCCCACAGGCCGTGGGCGGCGTGGTCGAGGAGGGTGATCTGGTGGTCGCGGTTGCCCGCCTGCGCGAGGGCCTGGCGCAGCAGCGCCACGCTGCGCTCGACCGGCACGAAGGCGTCGCGGTCGCCGAAGACGGCGAGCATGGGCACCTTGACCTGGGCGTAGGACGGCATGGGGTCGAAGTACCAGAAGGTCTGAGCGCGCCGGCTCGGCACGTCGGGCAGCTTCTCGTGGAACTCCACGAGGTGGGCCCAGCGCGCGTCGAGCTTGGTGCGCGCCGCGTCCTGCAGCCACTCGCGGCCTTCGCCGGTCTTCACCCAGTGCATCAGGCGGCGCTCGTAATCGGCCGCTTCGGCCACTTCGGCAGCGCTCAGGCCTTCGTTGCGGGCACTGGTCTCGACGCGGTAGATCTCCTGCTCGGCCGCGGTGACCGACGGCCCGGACTGGGCGATGACGAAGGCGACGTCGCTGCTGCGCGCTGCCGCGATCGGGGCGACCCAGCCGCCTTGGGAATGGCCCCAGACGCCGATGCGCTGCGGGTCGACGCCCGGCGTCTGCTTGAGCAGCCGAACCGCCGCGACTGCGTCGTCGGCCAGGTCGTTGAGGCCGGTTTCGCGCACGTCGCCCTTGGACTCGCCGACGCCGCGCTTGTCGTAGATGAGGGCGGCCAGGCCCTGGCTGACGAAGAACTCGGCCTGCTGGCGATAGGCCTCGCGCGGTGCGTCGGTGGACATCGGCGACAGCACGACGGCGGCATGCGGGCCGGGCGTGGGCGGCAGCATCAAGGTGCCACCCAGGC
>NZ_JBFUMO010000203.1:0-9294 GCF_054049355.1 Roseateles sp. P5_E11
CCAGTCCACCGAATCAGGGGGCTAGTGCCCCCCGTGAGCGGCAAAACGGCCGCACTCGTCGTTGAAACTGCTCGCCAGGTGTCCAACCTGGCTCCGCGTTTCGCCTCGATTGCGGCCGTTTTGCCGCTCACCCTTCGGGCCGAGCCGGGAAAGGGGGCAGGGCGGTGTTGCGGCTCTAGCCCAGGCTCCCAGCCTGTGCTGCAAGCCGCGCCTACCCCAGCCCCCTTTCTCGACTCGGCGGGGGGCGCTAGTCCCCTGATTCGGTGGACTCGGCCCAAGCTGGGCCTGCTGGCCTCGTCCATCTCGCTTGGCCTGTTGGCCTGCGGGGGAGGCCAGGAGAACCCCGCGAGCATCGCCTCGCCGCAGTCGAGCGAGCAGGCCTCGGCTAGCCGCCTTGATGCACCGGCAGCCAGCACTGAGACGGCAACCGCCAAGGCCCTGGCGGTGCGTGACCCGCGCCCGGTACCGCCGCCGCCCGCGCCGGTCATCGACGCCGTCAACCTGACCGACACGACCGCGCCGCTGCTCTTCGACGTCGGCACGCGCAGCTACGCGGCGCCGGTCACCATCAGCGGCCTGCACAACCCGAGCAACTATCGCGCGGCGCCCAAGCTGCCGGCCTGGCAGTTCGCCACCGTCGACCCGACCGGCGGCCAGCTGACCTTCGAGCGCGAGACGGCACCCGACACCGGCTGGCACAACCGGTCGCGCAAGGGCAGGGTGCTGGTCACCGGCGGCTCTTCGGCCGCGGCGAACCGCGTCTATACGGTGTTCAACAAGGAGCAGCTGCTGGCGGCTCTGCGCGAGGCGAAGAACGAGCCCAAGATCATCCGCATCGTCGGCCACATCGATTTCCGCTGGCGCGATGGCAACACGGTGTTCGAGGAATACACGGGCTTCCTGGACCAGAAGAACGGCGGCTCCTTCTCCATCCCGTCCAACACGACGTTGGTCGGTATCAACGACAGCAACGGCCGCCCGGCGCGCATCACCGGCACGCAACTGCTGATCGGCATCGAGGCCGCACTGGCGCCCGGCGGCGACCCCGAGGCCGATTTCAAGACCTGGGTCGCGGCGGGCAAGGACCCGGAGGCCTACCCGACCTGGACGCGCAACATCATCCTGCGCAACCTGGCCATCGACACGCCCTGGGACGTCAACCCCGAGGACAGCGACAACGCCTACATGGACGGCCTGACTGTCACGCGCGGCCAGCAGATCTGGCTCGACCACGTGACCATCAGCGATGGCGACACGCCCGATTCGCTGGCCAGCGACACGCGCCACGACGGCGCGCTGGACGTGGTGCGTGGCAGCGACTACGTGACCGTCTCCAACAGCGTCTTCAGCAAGCACCACAAGAACAGCCTGATCGGCAACGGCGACTCCGGCCGCGCCTGGAGCGACGCCGGCCGCCTGCACGTGACGCTGACCGGCAACTGGTGGAACTACGCCTACAGCCGCCTGCCGCTGGTGCGCTTCGGCCAGCTGCACATGTACAACAACCTCGTCACCGGCAGCACGACGACGAGCGACAACGACATGAAGTTCGGCTCGGGCCTGGACGCGCGCTACCAGTCCGACGTCATCAACGAGAACAACTTCTACGAGTTCACCGGCCTCAAGCCCAAGGAGGTCTGCGGCAAGCTGGCCGGCGGCAAGGACGCGATCTCGATGCGCAGCAGCGGTCATCGCTTCATCAGCGACAAGGACGACCTGGGCAAGCCGATGACCGCCGTTGTCGACATCGAGCTACAGGGCTGCGAGGGCGTGCCGGTGGCGCAAAACTGGGTGCCGCCGTATGCCTACACGCTGCGCACGGCCGACGCCGCGCGCGGTGCCGTGCAGGCGGCGGCCGGTGCCGGCCGCGTGGGCCTGTTCGCCGCACAGGGCCCCGTGCCCGCGCCGCTGCCCGGTTCGCCGGCGCCCAGCCCATCCCCGACGCCCAGCCCGACGCCAAGCCCCGCACCCAGCCCATCGCCCACGCCGGCGCCAGCCCCGACACCCGCGCCCAGTCCGTCGCCCAATCCGCCTCCCTTGATTCCAGGCACGGCCTGCACCGTGACCCTGCCTTGCAGCACGGGCAGCGGCGAGCAGGCCATGAGCCCGTTGGTCACCGCCATCGTGCCCGCTGCCGCCTATGTGCAGGCCACCGGCACCTACACGCTGTCCGGCGCTGGTGCCATCAACACCGGCAGCCCCTACACCTTCAACTTCAAGTACACGGCGCTGACGGGGGACTTCACCTTCACGRCCCGTGTCGTGACGCAGGGCGGCAACGCCGACTCGGCGCGTGCCGGCGTCGTCGCGGCGGACGGCATCACGGGCAGCCCCGTCTATGCCTGGACGGCGCGCTACTCGACGACCGGCGAGATCCGTGCCGCCATCAACGGCAACAACAAGTCCAACCTGGCCGGCTTTGCAGCGTCCACGCCGCCCGTCTGGGTGCGCGTGCAGCGGCGCGGCAATGCGCTGTATTCCGCCGCGTCCACCGACGGCGTGACCTGGGCCGAGAAGACCAACGTCAACGTGACGGCCGCCAGCCTCTACGTCGGCCTGGCCCTCTCATCGGGCAGCAACAGCGCGGTCGTCACGGCCGATTTCGACAACGTCAGCATCGTCGGCGGCGGCCGCTGAAAAAAGGAGACCACAACATGCGATTCCGACTTCAACCCCTGGCCGCGCTGCTGCTCGGCCTCACCGTGAGCGCGGCCCAGGCCGGTGCGACGAACGAGGTGGCCTATGCCTCGCTCGGCGGTGCCGCCGTCACCTTCTCCGAGCTGACCGATGGCGCTGCCATCGATGGCCTGCTGAGCAGTGGCGGCATGCAGTTCGGCGAGCGTTTCGCCGGCCAGGAGTTGGCCGTGGCCAAGGCGCCTCGGCCGGGCGCAGTGGCGCAGGATTGGTTCGACGACCTCAGCATCGGCGCGCCCAGCGTGGGCCTGACGCTGCTGGCCGGCGCAGCCGGCGCCAACCTCGGCGCCTACAACTATGGTGACGCCGACGGCCTGGCCCTGTTCGGCGTCGGCCCGCAGGCCGGCGCGGCCGACGGCTTCGGCGCGATCTCGGCCCGCTTCGCCTCGCCCGTGTCGGCCCTGGGCTTGCAGCTGCGCGATGCCGACGGCGGCGCGATCACGCTGAGCCTGTACCGCACCGACGGCAGCCTCATCCAGGCCGTTGATCTGAGCGGCCGCAGCGATGGCCGCTATGCCTTCGCACGCACGGGCGGGGCGGCCGACATCGCCGGCTTCTCGCTGACCAACCGCGACAGCTACTACGGCGTGTCGCTCGACAACCTCGTGCTCGCCGCCGCCCCCGTTCCCGAGCCGGGCTCGGCCCTGCTGGCCCTGGGCGGCTTGCTGACCCTGGCCGTCGGACGCCGGCGCGCCCGCTGATTCCAACCACGACAACACAACGGAGACCATCCATGAACAAGTCCCTGACCCTGATCGCCCTGGCCGCTTCCATCGGCACCGTCCAGGCTGCCGGCACCTCGCTGAGCAACACCCAATTCGCCTTCACCGGCGTGAATGGCAACACGACGGTCGGCGGCTGGTCCTTCGTCAGCTTCGTCGACATCGCCGCGGGCACGACGATCTACTTCACCGACACCAACGTGCTGCAGACGACGCCGGCCGCCGGCGTGTTCTCGACGACGGCAGAGACCTTCTGGTCCTGGACGGCCAGCGCCAAGGTGAATGCAGGTACGTCGGTGGCGCTGCTGGGCACGGGCGTCAACGGCCAGTACGCGGCCAAGTCCGGCACGGCCGGCGGCACTGCCAACGGCGTGGTCGTCAACCTGAACGGCGGCGCGTCCAACATCTCCAGCGGCGGCGACATCCTCTACGCCTTCCAGGCCGCGTCCTATGCGACGAACTACCAAGCCTCGGCCATCACCTTCCTGGGCGCACTTTCCAACCGCGGCACCTACACCTCGTCCGACAATCCCACTGCCGCGACCGGCCTTTCCGGCATCCAACTGCGCGAGTACAAGGTCGACGCCGCGACGGCGACGCGCTACACGCAGTTCACGGCGCAGGTCACGACCAACGACGCGCCTTTCAGCTCGGTGGCGCAACTGAAGTCAGCCCTGGCCGTGAACGCCAACTGGACGACCGTCGCCGGGTCCAACTCGACGCCCATCGTCGCCGACGTGCTGGCCGTCACGGCCGTGCCCGAACCCGAGAGCTACGCGTTGATGCTGGCTGGCCTGGCCGTCATGGGTGGCGTGGCGCGCCGGCGCCTGCGGGGCTGATCAGCGGTAGCGTGCGAGCACCCGCTCCACGCTGCCGTCGCTGACGAGGCGGTCCAGCACCGAGGCCAGCTCGGCGAAGGGCACACCCGAGCGTGGCGAGAAGGCGCAGCGCGCGTCGAACTGATTGATGACCCAGGCGATGCGCACCGGCGCGTTCGGCTGCTCGTGCAGGAAGAACTGCAGCGAGGTTTTCTCCACCAGCGCATACCGCACCTTGCCCGCGGCCAGCCGCCGCAGGTTGGCCGCCATGCTGGGCACGTCGCTGCGCCTGAACCATTTGCCCAGCGCCTGCTCTGCCCGCGGATAGCTGTAGCCCTGCACCGTGCCCAGGGGCTGGCCGGCGACCTGCTCCAGCGTCTTGAGCGCCGGGGCGTCGGCATGGGCTGCGACGAGGCTGGCATCGGGAATGAGGCCGCGCGTCCAGCGGAAGTCGCCCTGCAGCCATTCCGGCAGCACGAAGCAGACGGCGTCGGCCTCGCCGGCCAGCAGCGCGGCGCTGACACGCTTGCCCGCCATCGGCACAAAACTGACCGGGCGGTCCAGGCCGGCTGCAATCAGCTCGCCCAGATCCTTGACCATGCCGCCGACCAGGCGCCCGTTAGCGTCGAACTCGGCGATGGGCAGGGCGTTGTTGGTGGCCGCAACGAATCGCAGCGGGGGTGGTGAAGGCAGCGGCTGCCCCGTCGCCGTGCCCGCGAGCACGGTGGCCAGCAGCAGCGCCGCCAGCCGCCTCACGGTCTGAGCAGCTCCAGCAGCCGCTCCAGGCCGCCTGTGTTGATGGCAATGCGTGCCTGCTCGCGCACCTTGGGCTTGGCGTGATAGGCCACCGACAGGCCTGCCGCGCCCATCATGGGCAGGTCGTTGGCGCCGTCGCCAACGGCTATTGATTGGTCGGGCCGGCAGCCAACTGACTCGCAGCTCTGCAGCAGCATCAGGCGCTTTTGCTCGCCGTCGCAGATGTCGCCCCAGTCCTGCATGACGACGCGGCCGGTGAGGGCACCATCGACGATCTCCAGCTCGTTGCTGCGCACGAAGTCCATGCCCAGCTCGGCCGCGACGAAGCGCGTGAAGAAGGTGAAGCCGCCGGAGACGAGCACGAGCTTGAGCCCGGCCGCCTTCAACGCCGCGCACAGCTCGCGCGCACCGGGGTTGAACGTCAGCCGCTCGGCCAGCACGCGGTCCAGCACGGTCGCCGGCACGCCCGCGAGCAGGGCCAGGCGGCGGCGCAGGCTGTCCTTGAAGTCGGTGATCTCGCCCCGCATCGCCGCTTCGGTGATGGCGGCGACTTCGGAGCCCTTGCCGGCCAGTGCGGCGATCTCGTCGATGCACTCGATGCTGATCAGCGTCGAATCCATGTCGAAGGCGGCAAGCTTGAAATGGGACAGCGGCGGCAGCGCGGGGCCGTCGCGCAGGACGAGGCCGTCAGAAGCGGGGGAGGTCACGGAGTCAGGATAGGGCAGGCCATCATTGGGCCGCATTATCCCGATGCGCTCATGCGCGGCGCCGGGCAAGCAAAAGCGCGAGACCGCCCAACAGCAGCGCGGCGCTGGCCGGCTCGGGCACGGGCGCCGTCTGCAGGTCGAGCTGGAAGAAGGCCTGGCTCGCCAGTGGCAGGCCGCGCATGTCGATCTGCACGCTGTGAGCGGTGAAGCTCAGCCGTGACGCGTCCAGGCCGGCGATGCCATTGCTCGTCAGCTGTACGCCGGTGATGGCGGTGCCATTGCCGAACAGGGTTTCGAAGCGGAAGTGGTTGACGGCAATGTTGTCGAAGCCGCTGCCCGGGCCGGTGTAGTCATAGCGGACGCTGCTGTCGCCGAAATCCAGGGTCTGGGTCGGCGACGTCAGCACCTGGCAGACCTGGGCGGCGCCCGGGCAGCTCAGCTCGGTGCCGGCGCCGACAAGGACGCTGTCCTGGGTGTGAAAGACGGTTGTGCCGTTGTCGAAGTCATAGCGCAGGTCCACCGTCGTGCCCTCCAGGCCGGCGGCGCTGGCCAGGGTGGGCAGCAGGACTGCAGCAACAAAAGCCAGCTTCTTCATCGCGATGCTCCGGTCGGCAGGGTGGCGCAGTCTAGGCAGGGACGCGGGCGCAGGCAGCCCCTAGCTTGAGACGGTGCAGAGACGCTGGCCGCGCAGAGTCCGCCACGTCCTCAAGCCGTGGAGTTCGCTCATGTCTCGCCTCGCCTCTGTTTCTGTCGCCGGCCTCGCGCTGGCGCTCGCCACGCATGCCGCCGCCTCGGGCCTGAGCCTGCAGGTCGGTGACTTCCATGCCGCCGACTGGAGCCTGATCCAGATCACCGACGATGGTCCGGCAGACGCCAACATGGTCATCGACGCCAACCTGGGCAACCCGGGCTCGCATTGGGTGATCAGCTATGTCACGCCGAGCAGCCCCGGCCTGTCCAGCTCGATGAACCGGCTGGGCGCCTTCTATACGGCGCTGGCCTACGACCCGGCGCAGTTGGGCGCGCTGCAGAAGCTGGAATTCAGCGCCGACATCCGCGGGCTGTCCAGCAGCTTTGCCTTCGACACGCTTGGCAGCATCCGGCCGGCCCTGATGCAAAACGGCGTGACCTACACCGTCATCGGCAGCGACCTCGTGACTGGCAAGGCAATGATCAAGCCCGACTACCTGTCGCAGCAGTGGTCCTTCGTGGCCGCGGCGGCCGACTGGGTGCCACCGGTGGCCGGGTCCGCGCAGCGCCCCGACTTCAGCGCGGGCGCCCTGCCGATCTACGTGGGCTTCCGCTACACGCTTGGCACCAGTTGCAACAGCGTCAACGGCTGCACCGGCGGCAGCGCCTTCCTCAGCCTGGACAACTTCTCCGCCACGCTGACGCCGGTGCCCGAACCCTCGGCATGGCTGATGTTGGCGGCCGGCATCGGCTTGCTGGTATTGCGCCGCCGCCGCGCTTGACCGCGGGAAGCGCCACGGCACACTGCGCGCCATGCTCAAGCTGCTGGGAGCGCCGGCCTGGCAGGCCGATGCCGCTGAAAGTCTGCCTCTGCCCGCCACACTGCCGGGCTGCCTGCTGATCCATCTGGCCTGCCTGGGCCACTGGGTGGAGCGTGGCCAGCTTGCGGCGCTGTTCTGGCCGGATGCCGAGCGCGAACAGGCCCGGCACCATCTGCGCATCAACTTGCACCGGCTGCGCCAGCTGCTGGCCGGGTTCGGCCAGGCCGATGCCTTGGTGGCCGAGCGGCAGCGCGTCTGTCTCCAGCTGCCGCACGACCTGGCCTTGCTGGAGATGGCCTGCGCCGAGGCCGACGGCGCCGAGCTGCTGGCCCGTCCGGCCATGGCCTGGCTGCAGGGTTTCAGGTTTGCCGGCTTCGACGAGTTCTGGCGCTGGGCCGACGACCATGGCGCGCTGCTGCAACGCCGCTGGGACGAAGCCGCTCGGCGCGCTTTGCAACGCGCCGGCACCGCAGCCTGGCAGGCGCCGCTGCGTGTGCTGCTGGAGCGGGGCGGGGCGCCGCCGACCGAAACCGATCAGGCGCTGTGCGGCCGCGCTGAATGGCTGGGCCAGATCCGCCGCGAGGCCGCGCCGGCGCTGGTGCTGCTGGGCGAGGCCGGCGTGGGCAAGACCAGCGTGCTGAAGGCGGCCTTCCCCGGCGCCCCCGTGCTGCAAGGCCGCGAGGGGCTGGCGGAGATGCCTTACCGGCCCGTCGTCGAACTGCTGCTGCCGCGCCTGGACACGTTGCGCGCGCTGCTGCGCCAGCCCGAGCGCGGCCTGGCCGCCTACCGGTTGGACCTGGCGCGGCTGCTGCCCGAGCTGGCCATCGACGAGCCCCTGCCGCCGCTGGACGCCTTGAGCGCCCGCGCCCGGCTGCTGGAGGGCCTGGCGCGCGTGCTGGAGGCGCTGGGGCCGCTGTTGCTGGTCGATGACCTGCAATGGGTGGACGCGGCCAGCCTGGAGCTGCTGGCCCTGCTGAGCCACCGCGGCCGGCTGCGCTGGCGCGGCGCCGCGCGGGGCGAAGAACTGCCGGCCGAACACCGCGACTGGCTGGCCCGGCAGCAGGACCTGCGCTGCCTGGCGCTGCCGGGGCTGGCGCTGGAGGCTGTGCAGCTGCTGCTGAATCGCGCTGGCCAGAGCGCCGCCGACGCTCCCGCGCTGCTCGCGGCCAGCCACGGCAATGCCTTTGTGCTGGGTGAGCTGCTGCGGGCCCGAGCCGACGGCGCGCCCGTGTCCCCGCGCGTGCACGAGTTGCTGCTGCGGCGCTGGCAGGCCCTGAGCCCGGCAGCGCATGGCCTTGTCGGCGCGGCAGCCGTGCTGGCCCGGCCGCTGCCGCTGGCGGTGCTGGGCAGCGTGGCCGCGGTGCCCGATGCCGAATTGCTGCCCGCGGCCCGGTTGGCGCTGCAGGCCGCGCTGCTGCGCGAAGAGCCCGACGGCGCCCTGCAATGCCGGCATGACCTGGTGCGCGAAGCGGTTCTCGCGGTGCTGCCGGCCTTCGAGGCGCAGGCGCTGCGGCAACGGGCCGCATTGGCGCTGGGCGCGCGCGCGGAAGGCGCCGCCGAGCCCCTGGCCGTGGCCGCGCTGTGGCAGGGCGCCGGCGAGGCGCAGACGGCGYTGGCCTGGTTGCACCGCGGCGCGGCTCAGCAGAAGCTGCGCGGCCGCTACGACGAGGCCCAGGCGTTGTGGCAGCGCGTTGCTGCCGAGTCGCGCGAGCCGGCGCTGGCGCTGCAAGCCCGGCTCAGTCTGGCCGAATGTGCGCTACTGCATGACCTGCCTGCCGGTCGCCAAGCGCTGCAGCAGGTGCTGGAGCTGGCCGGCGCCGTGGCCGACCCGGCGCAGCGCGAGCAGATCGAGGGGCAGGCCCTGGCCGGCTTGATCGACAACGCCGTGTTCTCGGGCGACCTGGCGCATGCCGCCACGCTGGCCGAGCGCCTGCGCCCGCTGCTGCCGCGCCTGCCGCTGGCCGAGCGCTGCAATGCCTGTGAGGTGCTCATCGAGCTGGCCATGCGCGAGCCCGACATCCCGGCCGCCTGGGCGCTGCTGGGCCAGCTGCGCCAACTCGCACCGGCGCGGCCCTCGCTGCTGAGC
>NZ_JBFUMO010000204.1:0-9198 GCF_054049355.1 Roseateles sp. P5_E11
CATCGGCACCACCGGCCGTGCAGCGCATGCGCTTGACGGCGGCCTGAACGTACTTGTAGTACTCCTTGGGGCCTGATTGCGGCAGCACGTCGACGACCTGGTTGCCGCGGATCTTGATCAGTGTCTGCACCGTGCCCTTGAGACCGACGCGGTCGATGGCCTCTTCCAGCGCGGAGGCCAGCACGGCCTCGTAGCCTGGGCAGGCCAGGCTGATCTCGCGCTTGATGACGGCGGGCGCTGCGGGCGGCGGTGGTGCGGGCACAGGCGCGGGTGCTGCCGCCACGACAACCGTTTCCTTCGGCGGCTGCGCCTGCACGACCTGGATGGGCGCGGGCGGTGGCGCGACAGCGGGCACGACCTCGGGCGGCGGCACATAGGCCGGCGGTGGCGCCACCTTCTGCACCGGCTCGATCTTGACGACCTTGGGCGGCGGTGGTGGGGGTGGTGGCGGCGGCAGCACCTCGGGCAGCAGGGCCATTTCGATGGGCTTCTTGATCGCATCGACGGCCTTGGACGCGAGGCCCGTCGTCAGCCCCCAGCCCAGCACGATGTGCAGGCCGACGACGAGGGCGATGCCGGTGCCGCGGTTGGCGCCGGCCGGCGGCTTCAGCTGCGAGCGCAGCGGTGCCGTGGTGGCCAAAGGCGCTGGCGCAACGAACCGGCGCGGCGCGGCGCGGGTGCCGTCCAGCGTCAGGCCGCCGGAGATACCCGGTGAAAGAACTGCACTCATGAATCTCTCCTACTGCGAGTCGTCCAGAAACTGCTCGCTGCCGGTCACGCCGAGCTTGGTCAGCCCGGCCTGGTGGGCCGCCGTCATGACGGCTGCGAAGTTGTCGTACTTGGCACCGGGCTGCGGGCGCACATGCACCTCGGGCTGCGTGGCCTGCTTGCCGGCGGCGTCCAGGCGCTCACGCAGCGAGACCTGGTCGGCAAGGGCCTCGCCGTTCCACAGCACGGCATCCGGCGTGATGTCCAGCCGCACGACCTCGGGTGGCGTGGGCGGCGGCGCGCTGGGCGGTGCGATCGGCAGGTTGAGCTTGACGCTGTGCAGCTGTACCGGGATGGTGATGATGAGCATCACCAGCAGCACCAGCATGACGTCGATCAGCGGCGTGGTGTTGATGTCCGGCACGGGCAGGGCCGACGTGACCTGGCGGCGCGCACGAGCCGCCTTGCGCAGAGGTCCCGCACTCATAGCGCCCTCGCTGGCGGCTCGGTGATGAAGCCCACCTTGGCAATGCCGGCGCGCTGGGCGGCCAGCAGCACCCGGCCCACGGGGGCGTAGTCGCTGCCGGCGTCACCGCGCACATGCACCTCGGGCTGGGGCTGCTGCTGGGCGATGCCCTTGAGCCGCTCGAACAGCGCGTCCTTGCTGGCCACGGGTGCATCGAACCAGTAGAGCTTGCCATCGCGTGAGACGGTGATGACCACGTCCTTGGGCTCGCTCTCGCGCACCTCGTTGCGCTGCTTGGGCAGCTCCACCGGCACCGAGAAGTTCACGACCGGGATGGTGATGAGGAAGATGATGAGCAGCACCAGCATGACGTCGACGAGCGGCGTCGTGTTGATGGACGAGACCGCCTCGTCGGCACCCTGTGCAATCTGGATGGCCATGGCGCAGTGCTCAGGCCAGGGCGGGGCTCAGGCCGGCAGGCTGCTCGGCGGAAGCGGGCTCTTCGTGGACCGAACCCAGCAGCACCGAGTGCAGCTCGCCGGAGAAGTCGCGCACGTCGTCCAGCACCAGGGCATTGCGGCGCAGCAGCGCGTTGTAGCCCAGCACTGCAGGCACGGCGACGAACAAGCCGATGGCCGTCATGATCAACGCCTCGCCCACCGGGCCGGCCACCTTGTCGATGGAGGCCTGGCCGGCCACGCCGATGGCGGTGAGCGCATGATAGATGCCCCAGACCGTGCCCAGCAGGCCGACGAAGGGCGAGGTGGAGCCGACGGTGGCCAGCAGGCTCAGGCCCGTGGAGAGCTGGCGCTGCACGCGCTCCGTGGCGCGGTGCAGGGAGAGGTCCACCCAGTCAGCGAAGTCGACCTTGGCGCGCAGGCCGTGGTGGCGCTGCGTGGCCTCCAGGCTCGCCTCGGCGATGTAGCGGTACGGGCTCTTGGGCGACAGCTTCTCGGCGCCCGCCTTGACGGTGCCGGCGCTCCAGAAATCCCGCTGCGCGGCACGCGACTGCACGCCCAGGCGAGCCTGCTGCAGCAGCTTGGTGATGATGACGTACCAGCTGCCCGCGCTCATCGCGACGAGGGTGAACAGCACGACCTTGGTGACTGCGTCGCTCTTCTCCCAGACAGCGCCGACGCCATAGGGGTTGTCGCCCTGGGCATGGGCGGCGCTGGCGATGAGGAGCAGGGCGAGTGGCGCGAGGGCGCGACGGGCAAAGGTGGAGGCGTTCATCGGCGTGTGTGGAGTAAAGCAGAGGGACCGGGGCAGTGTGCGCAGCGCCCTGCGAGGCGCGAACTAAGCTTTTCGCGTTAGCTCATGCAGCGGCGTGAAGGCGCGCGGGCATGGCCTCATGAGCGAGCTGCGGCGCGGCGTTACGCGCGGGCGCCAGCAGGCCCAGGCGCTTCAAGTGCGTGCGCAGCACATTGCGCGTGATGCCCAGCAGCGCCGCGGTATGCACCTGGTTGTGGTGGCAGTGGCGGTAGGCAGCGCGGACCAGTGCGGACTCGACGCGCGCGTGCAGCGCCTGGGGCGCCTCGTCGAAGAGCCGATCGAAAACGCGCTCCAGCACCTCCTCGGCCACCGCTTCCGCCGGCGGCGCAACGACCGCCGGCCCGGGCCGCGCCACCGCATGCAACTGCAGATCCTCGCGGGCGATGCTGCCGTCGCGGCAGATGATCAGCGCGTAATGGATGACGTTTTCCAGCTCGCGGATATTGCCGGGCCAGGCGTAGCCGAGCAGTGCGTCGCGCGCATCCGCGCTGAGGCGCACCTGCGTGAGCCCGAGGCGGCGGCTGTAGACCTCGATGAAGTGCTCGGCCAGCGCCAGGATGTCGCCCGGCCGCTGGGCCAGCGGTGCGAGTTGCAGCGTGGCGACGCTGAGGCGGTAGTAGAGGTCGGCGCGGAAGTGGCCCGCGGCCACGGCCTGCTCCAGCCGCACATTGGTGGCGGCCACGAGGCGCACACGCACGTCGATGGGCTTGCGCGAGCCGATACGCACGACCTGGCGCTCCTGCAGCACGCGCAGCAGCTTGACCTGCACGGACGGCGGCAGGTCGCCCACCTCGTCGAGGAACAGCGTGCCATCGGCGGCGGCCTCGAACCAGCCGGCGCGTGCGCTGGTGGCGCCCGTGTAAGCGCCGGCTTCATGGCCAAAGAGCTCGGCTTCGACCAGCTGCTCGGTGAAGGCGCCGCAGTTCACGGCCAGGAAGGGGCCGCGGCGGCCGCTGCTGTTGTGGATGTGGCGGGCGATCAACTCCTTGCCGGTACCGGTCTCGCCAATGATCAGCACGGTGGCGTCGCTCGCCGCCACGCGCTCGGCCTGGGCCAGCAGCGCACGCGAGGCCGGGTCGTCGAAGACCAGCGCCTTGGCGCGGATCGACAGCACCTGGTGCTGGGAGTCGGGGAAGGTGAGCAGGCGTGTCATTGCCCGGCACTCTAGGCACCGCACGCCAAAGAGGGAACGCCGCTTTGCGCAGATGGATATGCGCTCAGCGCGGCGATCACCCCCCTACATCGTCAGTACTTCCAGCTCAAGGTGGCGCCGACGCTGCGCGGTGCGGCGTAGTAGGCCTGGTCCCATTTCAGGCTGCCGAGGTAGGTCGTGTCGGCCACGTTGTTGACGACGAGGCCGGCGCTCCACTGCTTGTTGAACTCCCAGCCGGCGTTCAGGTCGACAACGGCATAGGCCTTTTGCCTGACGACCTGCGCCGGGTCGCTGATCTGGCTCTGCCAGCGCACCGCGGCGCCGAGCTTGAGCTGGGGCAGCAGCTGGTAGGTGGAGCTCAGGCGCAGCACGCGGCGCGGGATGTAGCGGTTGACGTCGTCGCCGCTGCTGCCCTTCAGGCGCAGCTGGGTCCAGCCGCCGGCAATCCGCCAGTCGGGCGTCAGCTTGCCGGACAGCTCCAGCTCATAGCCAGTGCTGGTGGCGGTGATGCCCTCGTAATAGGCGCTGAAGTCGGGGCGGGTGCCAGCCTGCACCGGCACGTTCTGCTGGCGGGTGCGGAAGACGGCGGCACTGGCGTTGAGCTGGCCATCGAGCCATTCGGACTTGATGCCGGCCTCGAGGTTGCTGCCCTCCAGCGGCCCCAGCGGCTTGCGGTTGATGTCGGCTTCGAGCTGCGGGTTGAAGACCTCGGCATAGCTCGCGTAGGCGCTGGTGCTGGCGCCCAGGTCCAGCACGGCGCCGAGATAGGGTTTGACGGCGCCGTGGCTGTAGGCCTGCTCGACGCCGTAGCTCATGCCGCTGTTGCGCACGCGGGTGGCGTTGAAGCCTGTGACGAGCTTGAGCGCGTCGCTGACGCTGAACTGCGCGGCGGCGTAGGCGCTTTCGCGGCGGCGCGACACGTCGGAGCCGTCGGTCGACGCGCCGAAGGCCGGCTTGGGGAAGGCGCCGTTCCAGCCCTGCAGGTCGGGCACGGCCGCGCCGATATTGCCGGCATAGAGCGAGAGCTCGCTGAGCGTCTGGCGGCCGCCGTTGAGGCCGAGCATCAGCTGATGCTGGCGACCGAACAGGCTGAACGGGCCGGAGACGTAGAGGTCGGCGACGCTGTCCACGTATTTGCCGTCGAAGGCCGACGGGTAGGCGTACAAGCCGCTGTCCGGCACGCCGCCGGGGTTGGGCGTGCCGTAGACGTAGAAGAGTTCGCTGGGCGTGCTGCGGCTGCGGCGCGAGACGGTGGCGCGCGTCTGCCAGCCGCCGCCGAGGTCGTGGCTCAGTTCGGCAAAGGCTTCGGTGTCGCGGTTGGTCCACCAGGCCCAGTCGGCGGCCGAGCTGGTGTTGCGCGAGTAGTCGATGCGTTTGCCGGTGCTGTCCACCATCGGCAGCGCGCCCCACATGGGGCTGTCGGCCTTGCTGCGCTGGGCGTTGAGGCCGACGGTCAGCAGCGTGTTGCGGCCGATGTCCAGCTCCAACACGCCATAGCCCAGGCTGCGGTGCTGGCTGTAGCGGTCGAGCCAGCTGTCCTTGTCTTCGTCGGCCACAACGAGGCGGCCGCGCAGCGAACCATCGGCATTCAGGCTGCCACTCACATCGGCCTCGATGCGATGCTGGTTCCACGAGCCCAGCGTCACCGCGGCACTGGCTGCGAAGGCCTTGCTGGCGGCGCGCTTGCGAATGAAGTTGACGGTGGCCGACGGGTTGCCCGTGCCGGCGAGCAGGCCGGTGGCGCCGCGCAACACCTCCACGCGCTCGAAGGCGGCGGTGTCCAGCGCGCCCCATTGCGCGCCGTTGGCAAAGGGCAGGCCGAGGCCGTCGACCTGGAAGTTCTGGATGTCGAAGCCGCGCGCGCTGAAATAGGTGCGGTCGGTTTCGACGCGCTCGACCAGCACGCCGGGGGTCAGGTCCAGCAGCTTGTTGATGTCGGTGAGGCCGAAGTCGCGGATCTGCTGCTGGCCGATGACGGTGACGGACTGCGGCGTCTCGCGCAGCGCCATCTCCAGCCGCGTGGCGCCGCTGCTGCTCTTCTCGTCGTCCGCGGCCTTGGCCTGCACGCGCACGGTGGGCAGAGTCGCGCCGGGCACCTCCACCGGGGTCTGCTGGGCCAGTGCGGCGCCGGTGRCCAGGGCCAGYGGGGAGAGGATCAGGACGGTCTTTGATTTCATGCTTTGGAAGGACGCAGGGCGGGAGCGGTAGGCGCTTGGGGCGCGTGTCGGCGGGCGCGCGCCTTGCGCAGCCAGATCAGCACGCCGGTGACGGAAAGCACGGCGATGGCCAGCCCCAACGCGGACACGAGGATGCGGCCGGGCAGGCCCAGGATTCGGCCGGAGTGGATCGGGAACTGGGCCTGCAGATAGAGGTCGCCCGCCGTGCCCTCGCCGGGGATCAGCGCGCCGGCCGGGCTGGCGTCGCGGCCGTCGATGTAGATCCAGGGGTTGCCGAGGCCGCCGTCGCCGTGGTCATTGCCGGGCTGGAAGAAGCCGACGCCGTAGACGCCGTATTCCGCGGCATAGAAGATGCCGCCGGCCGGCGCTTTCAGGCCGCGCTCGCGCGCCTGCGCCTGTGCGGCCGCCAGGGCCTGGGCGCGCGTCAGCGTCGGGGCGATGGGCTTGGCGCTGGGCTGGCGGGTCTCGAAGGCGCTGGGCGTGATGCGCGAGACCGCCGACACCAGCGGCACCACGACCTGCTGGCGCAGATTCATCGCCACCGAGGTCAGCGCGATGACGAGCACCAGCAGCCACAGCCACACGCCGCCGCTGCGATGCAGGTCGAAGGTCAGCGCATGGCCGCCCTTGGCCCAGCGGAAGGCGAAGGACTTGCGCCACTGGCGCCGGCTGGGGAATGACAAGTAGATCGCGACAAAGCAGTCCAGCACCCAGACCAGGCCGATCAGCCCCATCAGCCAGATGCCCCAGGCGATGCCGCCGGACTCCGGCAGGTGCAGGCTGTAGTGCAGCGCGTACAGGAAGGGCAGCAGGTTCTCGCGCGACAGCGACAAGGCGCCCCACTGCCGCCGGGCCTGCACGGCGCCGGTAGCGGGGTCGACGGCGAGYTGGTTGAAGCCCAACGGCTTGTCCGCATCGCGCGGCTCGACCATGGCCAGCAGCGTGTGGCCGGCCTCCGCCTGCAACGGGAGGTAGCGCACCCGCAGTCGCGGGTCGGCGGCCTCGAGCGCATCGGCAAGCTCCAGCGCAGGGCGGGCCGGCCCTGCGCTGCGGGCCTCGAAGAACTGCGGATTCAGCGCGGCGTCGAGCTCATGATCAAAGGCGATGACCGCCCCGGTCAGCCCGGCAATGAACAGAAAAACCGCCGCTGCCAGGCCGAACCAGCGGTGCAGGAGAACCAGTAACGCACGCATAAGCAGCCATGCTAGCACTCAAATGCGAATCATTTGTATTCGCATTTGATCGAACACTGACTTACGCCCCCTCTGGGTGGACGAGGGCAAACTCGGCGGCGCCTTGAAGCCTTTGACGCCATGAACCGCCGCCTTCTTGCTCTCTCCGTCACCCTGCTCGCCGTCCTGCCGCTGGCCACCTGTGCCGTCCTGAGCCGCATCTCCGACGGCCACCTCGACATCGAGCAGGCCGAGCTGCAGGCCCGCATCGCGCCACGCTTCCCGACGCATCACTGCAAGCTCCTCATCGCCTGCCTGGACCTGTCCAACCCCGTCGTCGTGCTGACCGAGGGCGAGGACCGCATCGGCCTCACCGCCGACGCCAAGGTCGTGCTGGGCACCCGCGAGCGCACCGGCCGCGTCGGCTTCTCCGGCCGGCCGCGCTATGTGCCGGCCGAGGGCCAGCTCTTCCTGGATGACGTGCGGATCACGACGCTGGAGTTCGCCGGCTTGCCCCAGGAGTACGCCGCGATCGTGAAGTTGCAAGGACCGGGGATGATCAACGCCCAGCTTCAGGCTCGTCCCGTCTACACCATCGATGCGAGCACGGCCAAGGGCGCGCTGGCGAAGATGGCGGTGCGGGATGTGAGGGTGGTGAATGGGAAGCTGAGGGTCAGCTTCGTGCAGTAGGGGCAGTAGCAACAGGGCAGCAGCCACCCCGTTGTCTTCATGCCGTCTGCTGGGCATCATCGGTGCCAGCGCTTGCCAGTCACGGTGAGCGCATGGCAGCAACCCGAGGGAGACCGACATGGGAATGAACGTTGCAACGATGCCCGGCAGCGGCGAGGCCGAAACCCTGATGGACGTCAACACGACGCCCTTGATCGACGTGATGCTGGTGCTGTTGGTGATGCTCATCCTGACCATCCCGACCCAGCTGCATTCGATCAGCCTGGACATCGGGCTGGGCGGCAAGTCACAACCCAAGCCGGTCATCCACACCGTCGCCATCGACTTCGACGGCACGGTCTACTGGGACGACCAGCCCCTGGCCAACCGCGCCGCCGTCGACGCCAAGATGCAGGAAGTGGGCGCGCTCGCCGAGGCCAATCAGCCCGAGGTGCACATCAAGCCGAACAAGCTGGTGGACTACAGCGCCTTCGCCGCCGTGATGGCCTCCGCGCAGCGCCACAGCGTCAAGAAACTGGGCGTGACGGGGAACGAGCAGTTCAGCAGCTAGGACCGGCCTACTGACTGCGCCTCTGCTGGCCTTCGCGGTACAGCAGGGCGCCGACCTCGCCAAACCGCGAGGTCGTCTTCCGACAGGCGACCGCGGGAATGGTCCACAGAGAAGCACTACACCGTTCGACCGCTGGACCTGCTGCGCACGCATCACGAACGCATCGAAGCGTGGATGTTGGAACAGGCAGGAGTGGCGTTCGATGCCACCAAGGCCGCCATGTCGCTGCGCTCGGTGGCCTGAGCAACAGTCCTGCTCTTAAGCTTTCGGCGCGCCCTCGTCCGTATGTACGGCTGGGCGGGTCCACAGGGCGGCAGCTCGACCGAGCCCGAGTCAAGATTCGGGACGGTCAGATCATGGTCCTCGGCTATGAGGACCATTGCTTCAGCGCCAAGAGCCCAAAGCCTGTGCCGCAGGTGTGGTGGTGCGACCCCGTCCGCGAGCCCGTCGATGAGCAAGAAGCCCGAGCCAAGGCCAAGTTCCCGCCCACTATGGGCAAGTCTCGGCGCGCGCTGGATCAGCCAGGCAACGTGCCGGCCAGCGTCGCCGAATGCGCGCCGGAGGATTTCAAATGAACTACGACGACACACACGTTAATGAGGCTGCGCTGAGCGTGGTGCGCGGTTCCGACTTCGACATGGCGGTGATGGTCGATGAGTCGGGGAAGCCGATGCGCTACCTCTACAGTTGTCCGCCGTTTGGCGTGCCGAGCGACAGGACATATAAACTGTCTCGATGGGTGTGCCGTTATGGCGATTGAAGCTGTGTATTTGCCGGCGGAGATTGCCGACTTGCTTACTGATCTGCACTCGGTGGCATACGAGTTGGGTCAAGTGATTGACCTCTGCCAGCTGGCCCTGCGAATGAGCAAGGACTCCAACTTCATTGCTCAGCACGTCGACGGCGTCGTCAAAGGGGCCGTCGTTAGCTATTTCAAGTGTTTCGGCAGTCAAAAGCGCACCGCGCTGTCGCATGCTGACGCTGCGGAATTTGGGCTTGCCGAGTTGCAC
>NZ_JBFUMO010000205.1:0-9162 GCF_054049355.1 Roseateles sp. P5_E11
GTTCTGGTAATGCTGCTCGGCCAGCAGCGTGGTGGGCGCCAGGATGGCAACCTGCTTGCCGCCCATCACCGCGACAAAGGCCGCGCGCAGCGCCACCTCGGTCTTGCCAAAGCCCACGTCGCCGCAGACCAGGCGGTCCATGGGCTTGGGGCTGATCATGTCCTGGATGACGGCGTGGATGGCGGCACGCTGGTCGGGCGTTTCCTCGAAGCCGAAGGACGCCGCAAAGGCCTCGTAGTCGTGGCCCGAGTAGCGGAAGGCATGGCCCTCGCGAGCAGCGCGGCGGGCGTAGAGGTTGAGCAGCTCGGCGGCGGTGTCGCGCACCTGCTCGGCGGCCTTGCGCTTGGCCTTCTCCCATTGGCCCGAGCCCAGCTTGTGCAGCGGTGCTTCCTCGGCGCTCACGCCGGTGTAGCGGCCGATCAGGTGCAGCTGGGCCACCGGCACATACAGCGTCGCCTTGTCGGCGTACTCCAGGTGCAGGAACTCCGAACTGCCGTCGCCCACGTCGATGTTGACCAGGCCCTGGTAGCGGCCGATGCCGTGGTTGATGTGCACGACCGGGTCGCCCACCTTCAGCTCGGACAGGTCCTTGATCAGCGCATTGACGTCGCTGACCTGCTCCTGCTTGCGCCGCCGCCGGGTCGTCGGCATCGTCGCGAACAGTTCCGTCTCAGTGAAAAGCTGAACGGGTTGCTGCGCGTCGTTCCAAAAGAATCCCGTCGCCAGCGGCGCGGCGGTTATTGCGTATTTCTCGTCGCCGGCCAGGAACTCGGCCAGGTCCTTGACCGACGGCGGTTCGATCTTGCTGTCGCGCAGCTGCTCCAGCAGGCTCTCGCGGCGGCCTTCGCTCTCGGCCAGGAGCAGCACGCGGTGCGGCGTCGCCTTCAGGTGGGCGGCCAGGCGGGCCAGCGGTTCCTGCACGCCGCGCTCGACGCTGATGTCGGGCAGAGGCCGGGCGAAGTCCACCGGCTCGCCGCCGCGCACCGACAGCACCGCGTGCGGCTTGGTCAGGCCGAAGAAGTCCTCGGCCGTCAGGAAGATCTCTTGCGGCGGCAGCAGCGGCCGCTCGGGGTCGTGCTGCAGGAAACGGTGGCGCTCCTTGGTGTCGGTCCAGAAGCGCTGGATGGCTTCATCCACCTCGCCGTGCAGGGCCAGGCCGGCTTCGCCACCGAGGTAGTCGAAGACCGTGGCCGTCTGGTCGAAAAACAGTGGCAGGTAGTACTCGATGCCACCTGAGGCGATCCCCTCGCCGATGTCGCGGTAGATGCGCGCTTTGCTCGGGTCGCCGTCCATCTTCTCGCGCCAGCGTTCGCGGAACTTCTTGCGCGCCACCTCGTCCATCGGGAATTCGCGGCCGGGCAGCAGGCGCACCTCGGGCACGGGGTAGAGGCTGCGCTGGCTGTCGGGGTCGAAGGTGCGGATGGAATCGACCTCGTCGCCGAACAGATCGACGCGATAGGGCACGGCAGARCCCATGGGGAACAAGTCGATGAGGCCGCCGCGCACGGCGTACTCGCCCGGCTGCACGACCTGGCTGACGTGGGTGTAGCCGGCCAGCGTGAGCTGGGAGCGCAGCGAGGCCTCGTCCAGGCGCTGCTTCTGCTTGAAGTTGAAGGTGGTGCCGGCCAGGAAGCTGGGCGGCGCGAGGCGCGTCAGCGCAGTCGATGCGGGCATCAGCACCACGTCGATGCTTTTCGTTTTTTTGCTTTGCAGCAGCTCCCACAGCGTTGCCAAACGCTCGGAGATCAGGTCCTGGTGGGGGCTGAAGCTGTCGTAGGGCAGGGTTTCCCAGTCGGGGAAGACAGCCACCTTGAGCTCGGGCGCGAAGAACTTCAGCTCGTCTTCCAGGCGCTGCGTGTCGCCCGGCTCGGCCGTGAAGATGGCGGCCATGCGCCCGGCGTCGCGCTGCTGCTGCACGAAGCGCGCGAGCAGCAGGGCGTCGGCTGAGCCGACGGGGCGAGGGTGGGTGAACTTCTTGCCCGGCGCAATGGCCGGCAGCGATGGCAGCGTCATGGAGCTCTAMAAACGACAACAGCCCCGAAGCGGGGCAGGGGCCTGTTGACACCACGGCGATGGGCCGCGTTGTGACCAGAAAGGCCGCGAGCAAGGCGCAAACCGCAGCCGGGTCGGTCATCCGGCGAGGATTTGCAACGCCGCGCGCGGCCTTTCTGGCCACAACCCTCCGGGAAGGCCAGCTGCCAGGACCACTCTGCGTTGCAGCGCTTGCCCGCACATGAGTGCGGCCGGCGCGCTGCGCCTTGATTGGCCCTGGCGGCTGGCCTTCGCGGCCCATTGCCGTGGTGTTAACAGGCCCGCGATTCTAGGGAAGCCATGCCCTTTGGCTGTCAGCAGGTCTATAGCTAGCATCGCGCCACCTCGAAACTGGAGACCTCATGCGTCGTCGCCTTGCCCTGAGCCTGCTTGTCGCAAGCCTGCCCACCTGGGCCGCTCCCACCGAGAGCGAACGCTTCCACCAATGGCTGGATGCCCAGTGGGAACTGACGCTGCAGCGCCAGCCCATCCTCGCCACGTCCCTCGGAGACCCGCGCTACAACGACCGCCTCATCGACACCACGACCGCGGCCTACCGCGTCCAGGCCAAGCGCGAGTTGCAGGAGCAATTGAAGGCCCTGACCGGTTTCAGCAAGGCCAAACTGGAACCCAGGGACCGCGTCTCCTACAGCATCCTCAAGCTCGACCTGGAGCAGAACCTGGCTGGCGAGCGCTTCCCGGACTGGATGCAGCCCATCAGCCAGATCGGTGGCCTGCCCAGCTTCCTGGCGCAGATGGGCACGGGCCAATCCATCCAGCCCTTCAGGACGACCAAGGACTACGACGACTGGCTCAAGCGCCTGGCTCTGGCGGTGCCCCTGTTCGACGGCAGCATTGCCAATATGCGCGACGGCCTCAAGGCCGGCGTGACCCAGCCGCGCGCGGTCATGGAAAAGGTGCTGCCGCAGCTGACGGCCCTGGCCGTGACCGACCCCGAGAAGAGCTTGTTCTGGGGGCCGATCAAGAACTTCCCCGAGGCTGTGCCCGCCGCCGACCGCGAGCGCATTGCGGCCGAGATGCGCAAGTTGCTGTCGACGGGCGTGTTGCCCGCCTATGCCCGCCTGCTGGCCTTTGTGCGCGACGAGTACATGCCCAAGGCGCGCAAGAGCACGGGCTGGTCGGCCCTGCCCGACGGCAAGGCCTGGTATGCCCACCGTGTGCAGCAGTCCACCACGCTGAAGCTGACACCCGACCAGATCCATGCCATTGGCTTGAAGGAGGTCGCGCGCATCCTCGGCGAGATGGAGGGCGTGCGAAAGGAGGTCGGCTTCCAGGGCGACCTGAAAGGTTTTTTCAAGTACCTGCAGGACGACCCCAGGTTCTACTTCAGCAAGGCGGAGGACCTGCTCAATGGCTACCGCGACCTGCAGAAGAAGATCAACGGCCTGACGCCCAAGCTCTTCGACATCCAACCCAAGGCCGACTACGAGGTCAAGGAAGTCGAGGCCTTCCGCGCCGAGAGCGCCGCCGGCGCTTCCTACCAGAACGGCACGACCGACGGCTCGCGGCCGGGCGTGTTCTACGTCAACACCTTCAACCTGAAGGCCCAGCCCATCTTCGGCATGGAGACCCTGTCCCTGCACGAAGCCTCGCCCGGCCACCATTTCCAGATCTCCATCGCGCAGGAAGACGCGACGCTGCCGGCCTTCCGCCGCTTCGGCAGCAACTACACGGCTTATGTGGAAGGCTGGGCGCTGTATTCGGAGAGCTTGGGCAAGGAGCTGGGCCTCTTCACCGACCCCTATCAGTGGTACGGCCGTCTGTCGGACGAGCAACTGCGCGCCATGCGCCTGGTGGTGGACACCGGCCTGCATGCCAAGGGCTGGACGCGGGAGCGAGCCATTCGGTTCATGCTCGACAACTCCTCCATGGCCGAGAGCGATGTCGTCTCCGAAGTCGAGCGCTACATCGTCTGGCCCGGCCAGGCGCTGGGCTACAAGATCGGCCAGCTGGAGATCACCAAGCTGCGTGCCGAGGCGACCCAGGCGCTGGGCCCGAAGTTCGACGTCAAGGGCTTCCATCGCGTCGTGCTGACCGCCGGCCAGGTGCCGCTGCCGGTGCTGCGCGAGTTGGTCATGGAGTGGGTCGCCAAGCAGCGCTGAGCGCGGCGGCGGATCTCCGCCAGCGGCGGCTGCGCGGCGTCATGCTCGGCGGAAATCCGCCGAAGCGACGGGGCGTGCATCGCRCGCCACCCTGGCGCACGGCCACGCACGGTCTTGGCACGCAAGCTGCTCATCCTGGGGCACACAACCCAGGAGACAAGCCCCATGTCAGCGATCTATCCCCCGGCTTCGGCCGCTGTGGCGGCAGCGCCCGACCGCATCGAGTTCAGCCGCCTGAAGGCCATCCTCGTCGGCTCCCTCGGCAACCTCGTCGAGTGGTACGACTTCTACTGCTACGCGGCCTTCTCGCTCTACTTCTCGTCGTCCTTCTTCCCATCATCCGATCCGGTGGCCCAGTCGATGTCGACGGCGGCCATCTTCGCTTTGGGCTTCTTCATCCGGCCCGTCGGCGGCCTGCTGTTCGGCTACCTCGGCGACCGCCATGGCCGGCGCCTGGCGCTGATGGCCTCGGTGCTGCTGATGTGCGGCGGCTCGCTGCTGATCGCCTGCTCGCCCACCTATGCCGCCGTCGGCGTCTGGGCACCAGCCATCCTGCTGTTCGCGCGCCTGCTGCAGGGCCTGAGCCTGGGTGGCGAGTACGGCTCCAGCGCCACCTATCTGTCGGAGATGGCGACGTCCAAGCACCGCGGCTTCTATGCCAGCTTCCAGTACGTGACGCTGATTGGCGGCCAGCTGACGGCGCTCGTCGTGCTGCTGGTGCTGCAGAACTTCGTGCTCGACGCCGCCCAGCTCAAGGCCTGGGGCTGGCGCATCCCCTTCTTCATCGGCGCGCTGCTGGCCATCGTCGCGCTGATCATGCGGTCCGACCTGCCCGAGACCCAGGCCTTCCAGGCTGAGAAGAAGCGCAACAAGGACCGCATGGGTGGCTTCAAGCTGCTGCTGCAGCACCCGCGCGAATGCCTCATCGTCATCGGCCTGACCATGGGCGGCACGCTGGCCTTCTACGTCTACACGACCTATATGCAGAAGTTCCTGAAGCTGTCGGTGGGCCTCACCGACGCGCAGACCACGGCCGTGTCCGCCGCCAGCCTGGTGTTCGCGGCCCTGCTGCAGCCAATCTACGGCGCGCTGTCGGACCGCATCGGCCGCAAGCCGCTGCTGCTGGGCTTTGCGGTGCTGGGCACGATCTTCACGGTGCCGCTGCTGACGGCGCTGCGCCACGCCCAGGGGCCGTGGGAAGCCTTTGGCCTGATCGCGTGTGCCTGGCTCATCGTCAGCGGCTACACCTCCATCAACGCGGTCGTGAAGGCCGAGCTCTTCCCCGCTTCCATCCGCGCCACCGGTGTCGGCGTGCCCTATGCCATCGCCGTGTCGGTCTTCGGCGGCACCGCCGAGTACATCGCACTGTGGTTCAAGCAGCAGGGCATGGAGAGCGGCTTCTATTGGTACGCTACCGCGGTGATCGCCTGCTCGCTGCTCGTCTATCTGTTGATGCGTGACACGCGCCAACACTCAAGGATCGATGCCGAAGCTGCCCACCACTGACGCAAACAAGCCGGCCCGCTGGCGACGCAGTCTCGGGCTGTTGTTGCTGGTGGTGCTGGGCGGCGCAGCGGTCGCGTACGCGGCCTGGCGGCTGTCGCTGGACCTGGCGCTGGCCCAGACCCGTGACGACGCGCAGCGCCATCTGCGCTTTGTCGCGCACGAGCTGACCGGCGCGCTGGACAAGTACGAGGTCGTGCCGCAGGTGCTGGCGCGCCATCCGGCGCTGRCCGGGTTGCTGGCCGTGCCGTCATCCCAGGCACGCGCGGCGGAAGTCAACGTGTTGCTCGAAGGCGTTGCGCAAGACGCCTCCGCAGCGGCCATCTTCCTGATCGACGCGCAGGGCCTGACGCTGGCCGCCAGCAACTGGYGTGAGCCGCAGACCTTTGTCGGCCAGAACTACGCCTACCGGCCTTACTTCCGCGACGCGATGGCGCAGGGCGGCGGCCACTTCTATGCGCGCGGCTCGACGACCGGCACGCCGGGCTACTTCATCGCCCACCGGCTGTCCGGCCCCACGGCGGGCGTCGTCGTGCTGAAGGTGTCGCTCGACGAGATGGAGGCCAACTGGGCGCGCAGCGCTGGCGAGCTGATGCTGGCCGATGCGCGCGGCGTGGTTTTCCTGGCCAGCCGGCCGGAATGGAAGTACCGCACGCTGCAGCCGCTGTCCGATGCCACGCGCAAAGAGCTGCACGACACGCAGCAATACGGCGACCTGCCGCTGCCTGCGCTGGGGCGCGAGCCCTCACGCGCGGCGACCGAACTGCGCATCGAGCGCATCGCCACGGCGGCTGCCAAGCTGCGCGCCCTCGTCACCGAGCAGCCGGTGCAGGGGCGCGGYTGGACGCTGCTGTCTTTCACCGAGATCCGCGGTGCGGAGCAGATCGCCGCCGGCCGTGCCTGGGCTGCCGCCTTGGGCTGGGTATCGCTGTTGCTGACCTTGGCCTACCTGCAGCTGCGCCGCCGCCGCGCCCGTGAGCGCCTGGCCGCCCAGGGCGCACTGCGTGCCGCCTACGACAGCCTGGAGACGCGCATCGCCGAGCGCACACGCGAGCTGCAGGCGCGCGTGGACGAACTTCATCGCACCGAGCTGACGCTGCGCGCCACGCAGGACGACCTCGTGCAGGCCGGCAAGCTCGCCGTGCTGGGCCAGATGGCCGCCAGCATCACGCACGAGATCAACCAGCCGCTGGCGGCGCTGCGGGCGCTGAACGACAACGCCCGCGTCTTCCTCGAACGCGGCATGCAGGCCGACGCCGAGACCAATCTGCAGTCCATAGACAGCCTGACCCAGCGCATCGCTGCCATCGTTGGCCAGCTCAAGGGCTTTGCGCGGCGCGACGAGCTGCGCGTGCAGCCAGTGGTGGTGGCGGAAGCCTTTCAGGCCGCGGTGGCCCTGGTGAGCGCTGAAGCGCGCCGCCAGCGCGTCAGGCTCGATTGCCTGCCCGTGCCCGAAGGCCTGGCCGTGCTGGGCCAGCAGGTGCGCATCGAGCAGGTGCTCGTCAACCTGCTGCGCAACGGCATCGACGCCAGCGCCGAGAAGGGCGGCGGCACGGTAACGCTGCAGGCCGAGGTCGATGCCGGCCAGGCGCTGCTGCGCGTGAGCGACGACGGCTCCGGGCTGAGCGACGATGTGCAGGCGCGCCTCTTCGAGCCTTTCTTCACGACCAAGCGCCGCGGTGACGGCCTGGGGCTGGGGCTGTCCATCTCGGCTTCCATCGCCAACGCGCTGGGTGGCTCGCTGCAGGGCGGCAATCGACCCGAGGGTGGGGCGCAGTTCATCCTCAGGCTGCCCATCACACAATCGCCGCATGGCCGCGCCTGAACCTACCGATGTGCTGCTCGTCGAAGACGACGAGCAGGTGCGCCTGGCCACGGCCCAGAGCCTGCGCCTGGCCGACCTGCGGTGTCACGGCGTGGAGTCCGCCGAGGCGGCGCGCGCCTGGCTGCAGCCGGGCTTTGCTGGCATCGTCGTCTGCGATGTGCAACTGCCCGGCGACAGCGGCCTCTCATTGCTGCAGCGCCTGCGCGAGCAGGACCCCGAGCTGCCCGTCATCCTCGTCACCGGCCACGGCGACATCGGCATGGCGGTGGAAGCGATGCGCGATGGCGCTTGGGATTTCATCGAGAAACCCTTCTCGGCGGAGCATCTCGTCGAGGTCGTGCGCCGCGCGCTGGCCCAGCGCCGCCTGGTGCTGGAAAACCGGCGGCTGAAGGCCCAGCTTGCCGGCGGACCCGCCGACGGCTTGCTGGGAGCGAGTGCCGCGATGGAGCAACTGCGCACGCTGATCGCCACCCTCGGTCCGGCACGTGTAGACGTGCTCATCCATGGCGAGACCGGTGCCGGCAAGGAGGTCGTCGCCCGCGCCCTGCACGCGGCCAGTGGCGCGACCGGTCCTTTCGTCGCCATCAACTGCGGCGCTCTGCCGGAGAGCGTGTTCGAGTCCGAGATCTTTGGCGCCGAGGCCGGGGCCTACACGGGTGCCGCCAAGCGCCGCATCGGCAAGCTCGAGTTCGCAGGCGACGGCACGGTCTTCCTCGACGAGATCGAGTCCATGCCTATGGCCCTGCAGGTCAAGATGCTGCGTGTGCTGCAGGAGCGCAGCGTCGAGCGCCTGGGCGCCAACACGGCCGTGCCGCTGGCCTGCCGCGTCGTCGCCGCGACCAAGGTGGACCTGCTGGAGCTGGCCCGGGAAGGGCGCTTTCGCGAGGACCTGTTCTACCGCCTGGACGTGGCCAGCATCGCGCTGCCGCCGCTGCGCCAGCGCCGCGAGGACATCCCGCTGCTGCTGAGCCATTTCTGCGCCCAGGCTGGCGAACGCCTGCAGCGCCCGGTGCCGGCCTGGAGCGCCGCCCAACTCGCCGCTTGGGCAGCGCGCGACTGGCCGGGCAATGTGCGCGAGCTGCGCAACTTTGCCGAGCGCTGGGTGCTGGGCCTCGTCACCGAGGCTGCCCCTCCTGTGCCGCAGCTGACTAACGAGCCGGCCGCCCTGCCGCAGGCGCCGCTGGACGAKGCGCTGGCTGCCGTCGAGCGGCAGTGGATCGTGCAGGCCTTGCAGGAGAGCGGCGGCAATATTGCCAAGGCCGGCGAGCGCCTGGGCCTGGCGCGCAAGACGCTGCACGACCGCATCCGCCGCCTCGGGCTGGACGCCGACGCCTATCGCTCGAGCTGAGGCGCGCCGGCACCGCCAAGCAGTTCCGCGTCGTGCACATCAGCCCGCATGGCGATGGCGGTGCCCGCTTCGAGATGGCGCGCATCGCTTTGGGCAACTAGAAGCGGCTGGCCCTGGTCAGTCCTTGCCGCCATCCAGCAGGGCATCGCGCAGCTGCGTGTCGGCCGGCGAATCGCCGAACCAGATGCGCAGCACCAGCGTGAAGAACTCGTCGTCACCGACCGGCTCGCCCTGGGCCTGGCCCGAGATGTAGAACTGCGTGCCCTTGCCCGGCACGAAGTCCATCGCGAAGGTGTCGCCGGGCAACAGCTTGGGCTTGCCCGAGAAGATCT
>NZ_JBFUMO010000206.1:0-9139 GCF_054049355.1 Roseateles sp. P5_E11
CCGCCGTCCTGCGGCTCAGGCCCAGCCCCACCAGGCCAGCCGACGCGATACCCATCATCAACGCCGCCGCCGAGCCCGCGAACACGCCGCGCGGCATGCCCTGGTCCAGGATGGCCCCGAACACGGGTGCGGCAATCGCGAAGCCGATGTCGAGGCCCGAATACACGGTGCCATAGACCCGGCCGGTCGCTCCCGGCGGCGAGGCGCGCTTGATCAGCATGTCGCGCGACGGGCCGGCCAGGCCGGTGCCGAAACCCGCCAGCGCGGCCACGATGGCCGCCAGCCCGCCGGGCAGCCAGCCGGTCGCCGTCACCAGCAGCAGTGCGGCGGCAAAGGCCATGGCAAACGCAATCGTGCGCTCCAGCCGCTCGGCCTTGGCGACCAGGAAGCCGCCGCAGACCATGCCCGCCGCGCCGGCCAGCATGTAGCCCGTGACGACATAGGCCGTCAGTGCCAGCGGCAGGCCGTAGATCTGGTGCAGGGCCGGGCTGGCAAAGCTCTGGATGGCCGACAGCGCCGCCGTGCTCCAGAAGAAGAAGGAAAAGCACAGCCACACCGACGGCAGCTTCAGGAAAGCCATGGGGTGCTCGGCCTTGACGCCGGCCGCCGGCTTCGCGTGTCCCCACGACCCTTGGCGGTCGTCGATTGCCGAGCGCTGCCAGAACAGCAGGGCCATCACCGAAAGCGCAACGAGGGCGGTGCCGACATAGGCGAAACGCCAGTTGCCCGTCGCCTCGGCAATGCCGATGGAAAACACCGGCGCGAAGGCCCAGCCGAGGTTGCCGCTGATGCCGTGCACCGAGAAGGCATGACCCAGGCGTGGTTGCGACACGCGCTTGTTCAGGATGGTGAAGTCGGCCGGGTGGAAGGGGGCGTTGCCGACGCCGGCGAGTGCTGCCGCCAGCATCAGCCCGCCAAAGCCCTGGGCCAGGCCCGCAGCGATGGAGGCGAGAAAGAAGCTCGCCATCGCCGCGAACAGCACTGGCCGGGCACCGATGCGGTCGACGATGAAGCCCGACAGCGCCTGCCCGGCGCCCGAGATGACGAAAAAGGTCGTCACCAGCAAGCCCAGTTCCGAATAGCTCAGGCCAAAAGCCTGGATGAAGGCCGGGAACAGCGGCGGCAGCAGCATGTGGAAGAAGTGCGACGTGCCGTGGGCGACACCGATGGTCGAGATCGTCGTGACGTCACGCCGGCGCTGCAGGCCGGCGTCGAGGGAAGAGGCGAGGGCGGTATCCATGCCCTCAATGTAGGCAGGGCAGCGTCGGCGTTGTTACGATGGTTCGTCAACTTCTGTCGAAATTCAGCCATGGCCAGCCGTCGCAGCTTTCCTGCCTTCTCGCCCGAGCTCTTCGCGCCGACGCCCGAGCGGCCGCTGCGCGCCAAATCGCGGCTGCTGGAGCACCTGGCCGACATCCAGCCGCACCGGCACGACTGGGCCCAGCTCGTGTTCTCGATGACGGGCGCCGTGCGCGTGAACACCGAGGCGTCGACCTACATCGTGCCGCCGTCGCGGGCGGTGTGGATTCCGCCTGGCGTCGTCCACGCGGTCACGGCCATCGAGCAGTGCGACCTGCGCACCCTCTACCTCGGCCCCGAGCTGCTGGCGGGCGAGGCCTGGCAGGTGGGGCGGGTGCTGGAGGTGTCGCCGCTGCTGCGCGAGCTGGTGCTGGCCCTGCCCGCCATGCCCGATCCCGCACCCCCGGAGAGCCGCGACGACGCCGAGCGACGCGGCGCCATGGAGCGGCTGGTGCTCAGTGAACTCCAGCGCGCCCGCCCGTTGGCGCTGGGCGTTGCCCTGCCTCAGGACGCGCGGCTGCGCAAGCTCTGCGAGGCCATGCTGCGCGAGCCCGGCCGCCACGCCGGCCTGGACGAATGGGCCGCCGAGGCGGGCGCCAGCCCGCGCACGCTGAGCCGGCTGTTCCGCGAGCAACTCGGCACCAGCTTCGCGCAGTGGCGTTCGCAACTGCTGCTGGCCCACGCGCTGACCCTGGCGGCGCGCGGCCGGCCCATGAGCCATATCGCCAGCGAGCTCGGCTATGCCAGTGCCAGCGCCTTCACGGCCATGGTGACGCGCACGGTGGGCATGCCACCAAGCCGGTTCTTTGCAGAGGCGTGATCAGGCGTTCCGCCCGCACCCCACCCGTCGCAGCGCCGGCCGGAATGCATCTTTGAGTCGATAGAGTTGCGCCGGCCTGGAGGCACACAACAACAGGACACGCCCATGAAGACGCATCTGCTGCTGATCGACCCTCAGAACGATTTCTGCGACCTGCCGGTGGACTGGCTGCCGCGCTCGCCCGTGACGGGAGAACTCATCCAGCCCGCGCTGCCGGTGGCCGGTGCTCACGCCGACCTGCAGCGCGCCGCTGGCCTGGTGGAGCGCCTGCGCGGCCAGATCGACGCCATCACCGTGACGCTGGATTCGCATCACCGCATCGACATCGCCCACCCTGGCTTCTGGCTGGAAACAGCCAGCGGCCGCCACCCCGGGCCTTTCACGCCCATCACGGCCGCCCAGGTCCGAGGCGGCGAGTACCAGCCGCGCGACGCGGCCCACCTCGACCGCGCGCTGGCCTATCTGGACGCGCTGGAGGCCGCCGGCCGCTACACGCTGATGGTCTGGCCGGTGCACTGCCAGATGGGCAGCTGGGGCCATGGCGTGCACGCCGGCCTGCAGGCTGCGCTGGACGCCTGGACGGACAGGGAAGGGCGCTCGGTGGCCGTCGTCACCAAGGGCGAGAACCCCTGGACCGAGCACTACAGCGCGCTGCAGGCCGAGGTGCCCGACCCGTCCGACGAAAGCACCGCGCTGAACCAGGCCCTGCTGGCCGAGCTGGATCGCTTCGACCGCGTGCTGATCGCCGGCGAGGCCGGCAGCCATTGCGTGAGAGCCACCGTCGAACACCTGGCCGACCATCTGCCGTCGCGGCAGTTGGCCAAACTGGTGCTGCTGACCGATTGCATCAGCCCCGTGGCGGGCTTCGAGGCCCAGCAGGCCGGCTTCCTGGCCGCGATGCGGGCACGCAGTTTGCAGTTGTCCACCAGCACGGAGATCCAGGCATGAGCACCCCCGTCATCACCAGCCTGCTGGACACCGACCTCTACAAGTTCACGATGTGGCAGGCGCTGCTGCATCGCCACCCGCAGACGCAGGCCGAGTACCGCTTCGTCTGTCGCAACCAGCCCGGCTACCCGCTGGCCGAGCTGAAGGCCGACGTCGAGCGCGAGCTGCAGGCGCTGTGTGCCTTGACCTTTCGCGCCGATGAGCTGGCCTATGTGAAGGGCCTGCGCTTCATCAAGAGCGACTTTGTCGACTTCCTGCGCATCTTCCGGTTCCAGCGCGATTTCGTCGAGGTGACGACGGACGGCGCGCAGCTCAACATCGTCGCGCGCGGCCCGCAGGTGCATGTGATGGGCTTCGAGATTCCGATACTGGCCATCGTCAACGAGCTCTATTTCCGCCGGCTGGATACGCCCGAGGTTCGTCTCGAAGGCCAACGCCGGCTGAACGCCAAGATCGCCACGCTGCAGGCCTTTGCCGCCGAGCCCCTGCCGCAGCGCCACCCCTTCGATCTGTTCGACTTCGGTCTGCGCCGCCGTTTCTCCGGCGCCTGGCAGCGCGAGGTGGTGACCCGGCTGCGCGACGCCTTGCCCCAGCATTTCAAGGGCAGCTCCAACGTGCTGCTGGCCAAGGAGCTGGGCCTGGTCCCCATCGGCACCATGGCGCACGAATACCTGCAGACCTACCAGGCCCTGGGCACCGTGCGCCTGCGCGACCACCAGAAGGCGGCGCTGGAGGACTGGGTGCAGGAGTACCGCGGCGACCTCGGCACGGCGCTGACCGACGTCGTCGGCATGGACGCCTTCCTGGCCGACTTCGACCTCTATTTCGCCAAGCTCTTCGACGGCCTGCGCCATGACAGCGGCGACCCGGTCGCCTGGGGCGAGAAGGCCCTGGCCCACTACGCCAGGCTGCGCATCGACCCGCACACCAAGCGCCTGGTGTTCAGCGACGGCCTGACCGTGACCAAGGCCATCGAGCTGTACCGCCGCTTCGCCGATCGCGTGCAGCTGGGCTTTGGCATCGGCACCCACCTCAGCAACGACCTGGGGCCCACGCCGCTGAACATCGTCATGAAACTGACCCACGCCAACGGCCAGCCCGTGGCCAAGCTCAGCGACAGCCCCGGCAAGACGCTCTGCGACGACGAGACCTTCCTCGCCTATCTGCGACAAGTGTTTGGCATCAAGCCATGATCAAGCTCACCCTCGTCCCGGTGCTGGACGAACTGCTCAAGCTGCTCATTGAACGCGTTGCCCGCATGGTCCAGCGCAGCGGATACAAGCGCCGCCAGGCGCCGCCGCTGATCCGGCTGCGCGCGGGCGCTTTCGGCCAAGGGCGGCAGATGCCCATCGCGGCGGTTTTCCCCGGAGTGCTGTCATGACCTCTGCTGCCGTCGTTATCGGCCGCTTCCAACCGGTTCACAACGGCCACGTCAGCTTGTTGCGCGCGGCGCTGGCCGAGGCGCCCCGCGTCATCGTGCTGCTCGGCTCGGCCCACCAGGCGCGTTCACCGCGCCATGCCTTCAGCTGGACCGAGCGCGCCGAGATGCTGCGCCTGGCCCTGACCGACGCCGAGCGTGAACGCGTGGAGGTCGTGCCGCTGCGCGACCTCTACGACGAGGCGCGCTGGGTGCAGGCCGTGCGTGCGGCCGTGGAAGAGCGCGTGGGCGACGCCGACGTCACGCTGGTCGGCCACTTCAAGGATGCCACCAGCGACTACCTGCGCCGCTTCTCGCCCTGGCGCCTGCTGAGCCTGCCGCGCCAGCACCGCGTGGACGCCACCGACCTGCGCGCCGCGCTGTTCGAGGCCGGGCCCGAGGCCCTGGACGGCGTGCTGGCCAGCTGGGTCGATCAGGTGCCGCCGGGTACGCGCAGCTTCGTGCAGGCCTGGGCGCATCTGCCCTACCTGGCGGCGCTGCGGCGCGAATGGGCCATGCTGAAGGCCTACCGGCAGGCCTGGGCGGCGGCGCCGTATGCGCCGGTCTTCGTCACCGTGGACCTGGTGCTGCGCTGCGCCGACCATGTGCTGCTGATCCAGCGCGCCAAGGATCCCGGCCAAGGGTTGTGGGCCCTGCCGGGCGGCTTCGTCGAGCCGCGCGACACGCTCCACCAGTCCGCCGTGCGCGAACTCGAAGAGGAAACCGGCCTGCGCCTGCTGCCCGAGACGCTGGCGGGCGCGCTGCAGGGCGTGGCCGTCTTCGACCACCCCGACCGCAGCCAGCGCGGTCGCACGATCTCGCATGCCCACCACTTCGATCTGGGGGATCGCGAGCTGCCCGAGGTGCTGGGCGCAGATGACGCGGCCCAGGCACGCTGGGTGCCGGTAGCTGAACTGCTGGCGATGGAAGAGCAGTTCTTCGACGACCACTTCCACATGCTGGACCGCTTCCTGAGCTTGCTGCCGGCATGACGATTGCCGGAGGCTGCTCATACAGCCAAGGAACAGCCATGAACAACCCTTTGCGCCACGTGGGCCAGACGGCGCGCCCGGAGGATCCGCAGGCGCCTGCCGCTCAGCCCGGCGATGCTGCTGCCCAGTCGCTTCCGCAGCATCCGACGGAGAAATCGGACCAGGCTGATGCGCAGCTGCCGACGCCCGCCGGGAAGAAGGACATCCCCGACCTCAAGCCCGGCGAGCCGCCACCGGAATCCAGCGCGGGGTCGTAAGTCCTCAGGACAGCCGGGCCAGCATCATGGCTTCGGTGGCTTCGTCCCAGGCCAGCGGGTAGAGGCTGCGCGCCGAGGCCAGGGAGTCCGGGTGGCCGCCCCACAGCGAAATCTGCTCGCGGATGTCGGCGAAGGCAATGCTCATCAGCACGGCCGGCGCGTCAACACGCGGATTGTGGCGTTCCGCGGTGTAGGGCACGAGGCCCAGGCAACGCCGGTAGAAGCCCACGTGGCGCGGGTTGACCTCGATGACGAGGCGCGCGCAGCGGGCACGGCGGTGGGCGTGCAGATAGCCCAGGTGGAAGATCTGTGCCAACACGCGCTTGGGGTCATGGGAATGCCTGTCAACGGCCAGGCCGCCGAACTCACAGAGCTTGTCGCCGGCGGCGCGCCATTCGTCCAGCTCTTCCTTGAACAACAGATCGGCGTGAAGGCCGCCGCTGCCGTCGAAGCGCACGGACAGGGTGCCGACGATCTGATCGCCGTCGCGCGCGGTGCAGACGATGTCGCCGTCCTGGTTGCGGCTGCTGTAGCGCTCGCGTGAGATGACCAGCCCGCGGTCGCCATAGCGGCKCTCGACAAGGCCCAGGGCCTCGCCATCGAGCGCGCCGAAGTCGCTGTTCAAAGCCAGTGCGGCAGCGCCCGAGAAACTGGGCGACGACGCACTGTGCCGCGTTTGCATGGCAGGGGTCATTGACTGCATCCTTCTTTCCGCGCCGAACGCGCGAGCGGCGCAGTCTAGGAAGGACACCCCCCAAATGGGGGGAGTCTCACAGACCGATACACCAGTCGCATTCCACGCATGAGATTTCTCACGGCCTACCAGTTGCAAGCCGTGCCCTTTGTTAGCGCATGTTTCTCGCTGGTGCGGCGTCGTCCTACAGCGCGGCCTTCGCGCCGGGGCTAACGTTGCGTTCGTCTGCTTCTCCCTCCCTGAGCAGACCGCTGGCAGCCTCGCAGGCGTGCAAGTGATTGCCCCGGCCACTGGCCGGGGCATTTTTTTGGGTGCTACGTGTTTGGGTCCCTGTTGGCACCGGCCGCCTGACGGCCCTGCGTAGCGCTCGCCCGGTCGAACTGACCGAGGAAGGGCGCCCTTATGCGGCGCTAATGCCGCCCCGCACACAGTGGAGGCCTCTTCACCACTCGTGCTCCTCATGGACGCCCTGTTCACCCTGTTCGCCCACCCTCTGCTGACGGCCGCCGGCCTGCTTGGCATCGTGGCGCTGGTCTTCTACAAGCGCACGCTGCGCCTGTTCGGCTTCGTCATCGTGCCCGACGACTCCATCGGCACGGTGACCAAAAACTTCGTTCTGTTCGGTCGCCACCGCGAGCTGCCGCCCGGCCGCATCGTCGCCCTCTACGGTGAAGCCGGCCTGCAGGCCGACACGCTCGCCCCGGGCCTGCACCTGGGCCTGTGGCCATGGCAGTACGAGATCGAGCTGGTCAAGTTCACCGTCATTCCCGATGACGCCGTCGGCATCGTCGAGGCCTGCGATGGCCTGCCCATGYCCGACGGCCGCGTGCTGGCCCGCCATGTCGACTGCGACCACTTCCAGGATGCCCGCACCTTCCTCGCCGCCGGCGAGCGCGGCCTGCAGATGACCGTCGTGCCCCCGGGCGCCTGGCGCATCAACACGCTGCTGTTCACCGTGCACCTGGAGCGCATGACCGTCATCGAGCCCGGCAAGATCGGCATCGTCGAGGCCCGCGACGGCAAGCCGCTGGCCGGCGGCCGCGTCATCGGCCGCACGGTGGCCTGCGACAGCTTCCAGGACGCCCGCGCCTTCATGGCTGGCGGCGGCGAGCGTGGCCCGCAGATGACCGTCATCCCGCAAGGCAAGTACCGCATCAACCCGCGCTTCTTCAAGGTCGTGCAGGTGCCCGTCACCGACGTGCCCGACAACAAGGTCGGCATCGTGACGACCCGCGAGGGCACGTCCCTGACCACCGGTGAGATCGCCGGCCCCGAAGTGCCCGGCCACAACCTCTTCCAGGAGCCGCATGCCTTCGTCAACGCCGGCGGCACCAAGGGCCTGCAGGAGCAGGTGCTGCTGGCCGGCCGCTACTTCATCAACCCGATGTTCGCCACCGTGGAGATCATCGACATGACCGAGGTACCCATTGCCTCGGTGGGCGTCGTCGTGGCCTTCGTCGGCAAGCCCGGCGTGGACGTGACGGGCGAGGGCTTCCGCCATGCCAACATGGTCCGCCGTGGCGAGAAGGGCGTGTGGGTGGATGTGCTCGACCCCGGCAAGTACGCCATCAACACCTACACCCACAAGGTGCGGGTCGTGCCCACGGCCAATGTGGTGCTGAACTGGGCCACCGGCAAGACCGAGGCCCACCGGCTGGACGCCAACCTGTCCACCATCACCGTGCGCTCGGCCGACGGCTTCACCTTCAACCTCGACGTCAGCCAGATCATCCACATCCCGCGCAACGACGCGCCCAAGGTCATCGCCCGCTTCGGCAGCATGGAGGCCCTGGTCACGCAGGTGCTGGAGCCCACCATCGGCAACTACTTCCGCAACGCCGCGCAGAACTCGGACGTCATCGACTTCCTGAAGAAGCGCAGCGAGCGCCAGGCCGAGGCCAAGGCCGCCATCGCCGTGGCGTTGAAGGCCTATGACGTCGGTGCGGTGGAGACGCTGATCGGCGACATCGTGCCGCCGGCCGAACTGATGAAGACGCTGACCGACCGCAAGCTGGCCGAGCAGGAGAAGGTCACCTTCACGACGCAGATGGAAGCCCAGGGCGTGCGCCAGCAGCTCGAGCAGGCCACGGCCCTGGCCCGCACCCAGGCCCAGGTGGTGGATGCCGAGCGCAAGGTGGCCATCGCCGAGTTCAGCGCCCAGGCGGCGGTGAAGACGGCCGATGGCGCGGCGCGCTCGAAGAAAATCACGGCGGAAGCCGATGCCGAGGTCACGCGCGTGACCGGCCAGGCCGAGGCCGGCCGCACGCTGGCCATCGGTGAGGCCGAGGCCGAGGTCATCCGCCAGAAGATCGGCTCGATGGAATCGGGCAACTACGCCATCGTGCAGGTCGCCCAGGCCCTGGCCGGCGCCGGCGTGCAACTGGTGCCCGAGGTCGTGGTGGGTGGTGGTCAGGGCGCGGGGCAGGGCGGCACCCTGGTGGACGTGCTGCTGGCTGGCCTGGTGAAAGATCGCCTCGACAAGCCGGTGCGGCCGCAGGTCGAGGTGGTGGAGGCCTCCTAAACTCCGCCGCCTCATGATCCCTCGTCCCGTTGTCCAATTCCTGCCCTGGATCGCCGTCGGCTCGCTGATGGGCCTGGCCTGGGCGGGCTGGCGGCTGCGCCTGGCCTGGCAGGGCCTGCAGGCTGCCCAGCGCGCCGCTCAGCTCGAGCGCGCGCTGCGCGAGTTCGGCGACTTGATGCGTGACGCTGACC
>NZ_JBFUMO010000207.1:0-9137 GCF_054049355.1 Roseateles sp. P5_E11
CTACATGGCCGGCAAGGGCAAGGAGTGGACGAACCCGGGGCTCGACCTGGCCGACTTCATCGGCACCAGCTTCACCACCGGCCCCGACAAGAAGCTCTACCAGCTGCCCGACCAGCAGTTCGCCAACCTGTATTGGTTCCGCGCCGACCTGTTCGCCCGGCCGGACCTGAAGCAGAAGTTCAAGGCCAAGTACGGCTACGAGCTGGGTGTGCCGCTGAACTGGAGCGCCTACGAGGACATCGCCGACTTCTTCTCCAACGACGTGAAGACCATCGACGGCAAGCCCATCTACGGCCACATGGACTACGGCAAGAAGGACCCGTCGCTCGGCTGGCGCTTCACCGACGCCTGGCTTTCAATGGCCGGCACGGCCGACATCGGCATCCCCAACGGCAAGCCGGTCGACGAGTGGGGCATCCGCGCCTCACCCGACGGCTGCACACCGCTCGGCGCCAGCGTGTCGCGCGGCGGCGCCACCAATTCGCCCGCGGCCGTCTACGCACTCACCAAGTACGTCGACTGGATGAAGAAATACGCCCCGAAGGAAGCCACCGGCATGACCTTCGGCGAGGCCGGCCCCGTGCCGGCCCAGGGCCAGATCGCCCAGCAGATCTTCTGGTACACCGCCTTCACCGCCGACATGACCAAGCCCGGCCTGCCGGTGGTCAACGCSGACGGCACGCCGAAGTGGCGCATGGCCCCGRGCCCGAACGGCCCGTACTGGAAGCAAGGCATGCAGAACGGCTACCAGGACGTGGGCTCATGGACCTTCTTCGAAGCGCACGATGCCAACAAGACGGCGGCAGCCTGGCTGTACGCGCAGTTCGTGACCGCCAAGACCGTTTCGCTCAAGAAGACCATCGTGGGCCTGACGCCCATTCGCGAGTCCGACATCCGCAGCAGCGCGATGACCGACCTGGCGCCGAAGCTCGGCGGCCTGGTGGAGTTCTATCGCAGCCCGGCCCGCGTCGCATGGACGCCGACCGGCACCAACGTGCCCGACTACCCCAAGCTCGCGCAGCTCTGGTGGAAGAACGTCGCCGTCGCCGTGACGGGTGAGAAGACCCCGCAGGCCGCCATGGACAACCTGGCCGAGGRGATGGACCAGGTCATGAGCCGCCTAGAGCGCGCCGGCATGGCCCGCTGCGCGCCCAAGCTCAACAAGAAGGAAGACCCGGGCAAGTGGCTGTCCGACAAGAGCGCACCGTGGAAGAAGCTCGCCAATGAGAAACCCAAGGGCGAAACGATTGCCTACGACACGCTGCTGAATGCGTGGAAGTCGGGGAAGGTTCGCTGAGCAAGCGACTGTCCGTCGCCGATGGCGATTGCGCGTCTGGCCCGGCGAAGCGCCGGGTCTTTTTCTTGCGCGTTGCGATTGCATGTGAGCGCGGCAATGCGCTCGCTGCTCACGCCGGGGCGCGCGCACGACGGCGCACTGTGGATCGTCCAGAACAAGACCAAGCGAGCCATCGAGATCACCGGCGAGTTGGCCAGTTGATCGACCGGATCAACGCCCGGCCGCGCGAGCGCCTGAACTCACTCCCCCCTCAGCATTCGGCCCAATTCGTTGTGGTCCACGCGAAAAAGCTTGGGAACGACGAACAGATAGACGATGAGCAAAGGCATCGTGATCGCAAGGACCACGAGGTCGCTCGCACTACCGTGGCGGCTCATGATCACGAACGATGGCAACCCAAACACGCCTTGAAGCCACTTGGCCGAGTAGATCGACGAGATGATTCCCGACAGAAGAATCGCCAGGGCAAAAAACCACCTGAAAACCCTGCTTTTGGCCACTGTTAGTCTCCGGCTCACGACGTCTAGACCACCTCCATTTTGGCTGCACCAAGCCGATGTCGCTGCAAGGCCGACGCCCGACCTGCTGCCTAACTCGGTTGCACATCATCGCCAAGGCACGCACACTGGCCGTCCAACTTCTGGGGGTCAGTTCACTGGTTTGGTGGACACCATCCTGACCATCACGGGCGAGCCGTTCAAGATGAGTTCGCTGGATGCTTACCGATAAGTAGCCATTGCTTGGCTACAAARCGCGCTCGCAGTAGCGGTAGGCCTCCGTCGACTCAAACATCTCAGCTTTGATCGGGTCGCTTCCAAGCGGTAGCCATAGAGCCCGAATCTCACATTGAGACGCAAAGTTCGGCGCCTTGATAAGTGCAGGGTGCTCGCCGAGATCCACCCCATTCCATTGCTCGCGGCGCTCCGCATAAGCCACTGGACGGATTCCCAAGAATTGGACTGCGATCCTCGATTGCAGCGCGCTCGTTATCGCCTGACAGAACTTGGCCACGTGGGTGATTTTGACGCACGCATCTGCGTCCTCAAACTCTCTAAGAATCGCCGTTGAGAAGCGTGACGCCAAGCAGTACACGAACAGGTCTTGAGAGTTCAGCTCGCGCTCGAAGCTGATGCTTTGAATGTTCAGCTCGCCCCATCGCCAATCGGGAAGCGAAACGCTTCCCCAAATGCTTTAGCGCGCTCGGTCCCTCCCTTGAAAACCTCCGCGTCAACGCCGTGGTAGAGGGACTTTTTACCTTCGTCAGGGTCCGCAACGCCTCGCTTGTGTTCAATACGCCGAAAGTCCTGCAGGGTGCCAACGCGCAGGACCCCGACCTGAGCCAGGCCGTCGCACCATTTGACCGCGCTGAATTTATACAGTGCCACTGCGCTAACGCCTCCGACGCGTTTTGTAGACCCCGCATCGAATTGTAGAAAAGCCCCGGGTAGACGAACTACGCGGCGCTTGCTCTAAGTGCTTGTAGCTTCGACGAAGTCGATGCCCTGCGACGACAGGCGGAATGCTCGGGATCGGTCGGACCGATCCCTCGGCCTCGCTAGGCGCTCGGCCCGTGGCCAGAGGCCACGTCCAAGGCAGTCCACCGGACTGCCTTGAGCGAACCACTCGGTGGTTCTCATCCGCCCCAAACCCCCAAACGCAAACGGCACCCCGAAGGGTGCCGTTCTTGTCTGGTGGCCTGGGGCGGAATCGAACCACCGACACGCGGATTTTCAATCCGCTGCTCTACCAACTGAGCTACCAGGCCTTGATCTGCTTCCCGAATGGCTGGCGCCGTTCAGCGAAGTCCGCGACTGTAGCACAGGCCGCGCAGCTTTTGCTACGTCAGCCGCCGCTGCCACGCTTGTTGCGGCTCAGGTCGACGCCCAGTTGCTTGAGCTTGCGGTAGAGGTGGGTGCGCTCCAGGCCGGTCTTCTCGGCGACGCGGGTCATGGAGCCGTTTTCCTTGGCGAGATGGAACTCGAAGTAGCTCTTCTCGAAGGCGTCACGCGCCTCGCGCAGCGGGCGGTCGAGCTCGAAGCTCTGCTCGGACGCCAATGCGTTGCCAGGCATGTGGCTGTTGCCCGCGAGGCTGGCGGGCGCAGCCTGCATCGGGCTCATCTCGGGGCGGGCATAGCTGTTGGCCATGCCGACCGCCGCTGGCGCGGGGCGCGGCGGGGCAGTCTTGACCAGCGCCTGCTCGACGGCGCGCAGCAGTTTCTGCAGCGTGATCGGCTTTTCGAGGAAGGCGATGGCACCGAACTTGGTGGCCTCCACCGCCGTGTCGATGGTGCCGTGGCCGCTCATCATGATGACGGGCATGGTCAGCACGCCGGCGCTGCCCCATTCCTTGAGCAGCGTTACGCCGTCGACGTCGGGCATCCAGATGTCGAGCAGCACGAGATCCGGGCGCATGCGTTCACGCACCGCCCGCGCCTGGGTGGCGTTCTCGGCAAGCTCAATGGTGTGTCCCTCGTCGCTGAGGATTTCGGACAACAGGGCACGGATGCCCAGTTCGTCGTCGACAACAAGAATCGTGGCCATGAATCCTTAGGTCTTGGCAGCCTGTGCACCGGGCTCGGTGGCAGGTGCCAGATTCGAAAATGATAGCGAAACTTGCGCGCCGGTCACGACAGCCTCCTGACTGCCGTCCGGGGGAGAACCCGCATCGGAAGCCGGATGCAGGTTGCGCAAGGAGATGCGGGCGCCGTGTTCGTCGGCAATTTTCTTCACGACGGCCAGGCCCAGGCCGGTGCCCTTGGCCTTGGTTGTCACATAAGGTTCGAAGGCGCGCTTTAGCACTTTTTCGGCAAAACCGGGGCCGTTGTCGACGATGTGCAGGCGCACCGAACGCGGCGTGCCGCCCTCGGTCACGGACAACGAGGAGCGCACGGCCACATGGCCATCGGGGCGCTCGTGCACGGCGTCCAGGGCGTTCTGCACGAGGTTGTGGATGACCTGGCGCAGCTGGCTGGCATCGCCCTTGATGTGGGGCAGGTTGGCGGCCAGCTCGGCCGTCAAGCGTCCCCGCTCCTGCGGCTCGGCGTAGAGGCTGAGCACCTCGTGGATCAGCTCGTTCAGATCCAGGGGCTTGAGCTGGGCCGACGGCAGACGGGCGTAGTCGCGGAACTCGTTGACGAGCTGCTTCATGGCCTGCACCTGGTTGACGATGGTGGCCACCGAACGCACGAGCATGGCCTGGTCGGTACCTTCGAGCTTGGCTTCGAGCTTGTGCTGCATGCGCTCGGCCGAGAGCTGGATGGGCGTCAGCGGGTTCTTGATCTCGTGGGCGAGGCGGCGCGCGACCTCACTCCAGGCGGCCGAGCGCTGCGCCGACACCACCTCGGAGATGTCGTCGAAGACGACAAGGCGGGCCGCCTGCGGCAGTGGCGCGCCGCGCACGAGCAGGGTCAGCGGGTCCTGCTTGGGGTCGAGCTTGAGCTCGAAGGAGTCCTGCCAAAGCTCGCGGTCCATGTCGCGCTCGCCGCTGTCGCGGCCGAGGTGCTGCTCGAAGCGCTGGTCCAGCGCCGCGGAGAACTCGGCCAGCGGGGCAAGGTCGGCCAATGGGCGGCCGATGTAGGCCGACAGCGGCAGGCGCAGGATGCGCGTCGCGCCGGGGTTGACGGTCTCGAGGAAGCCGTCGGCGTCGATGACGAGGACGCCGGCGGTCAGGTTGTCGAGGATGGTCTGCAGGTGGGTGCGGGCGGCGTCCAGCTCGGCCACGGTGCGCGACACCTGCGCGCGCGCGTCGGCCAGTTGGCCGGTCATGTCGGCGAAGGAGCGTGTCAGGCCGCCGAGTTCATCGCGCGAGGCGAGCACGGGGCGCGCGGAGAGGTCGCCCTGGGCCACGAGGCGCATGCCGTCGGCCAGCATCAGCAGCGGCCGCGCGAGCTGGTTGCCGAGCGTCACGGCCAGCAGCAGGGCCGCGAAGGTGGCCAGGATGAGCACCAATGTCAGCGTGCCCAGGTACATGCGGCGCAGGCCGACGCGCTCCAGCGAGCGCTGCTGGTATTCGGCGTTGGCGGTCTGCACCGCCAGGGCATTGGTCAGCATGCTGGCCGGAATGCGCTGGATGACCATCAGGTAGCGCTCGTCCAGCCCCAGGCGCAACTCGGTATTGCGCATCCGCGCCAGCGTGCGGATCTGGGCGCCGCCTTCCAGGGCTGCGGCCTCGTCCTCCAGCCCTTCGAGCTGGCTGGCCACGCTGCCACGGGCCTTGTCCAGCATGGCTCTGCTGGGGCGGTCGGGCGTGAGCTGGCGGGTATCGCCGCCGCCCTCCAGCAGGATCTGGCCGTTGGCGCCGACGACGGCGACCGTGCGGGCGCCAAGCTTGTCGCGCAGGCGCTCCAGCGCCAGCAACTGCGGCGTGCTGCTTTCGGCGAGCTGGTCGGCGGCGTCACGCGTCTTGGTGCCGAGGTCGCTCACCATGGCGTCCAGCGTGCCGCGGCCGAGGTTCAGGCCAGCCTCCAGCGCGCTGGCCAGGCGCACGTCGAACCAGGTCTCGATGCTGCGGTTCACGAACTGGTAGGAGACGGCGTAGATCATCACGCCGGGCACGATGCCCACCAGCGCGAAGATGCTCGCCAGCTTGAGCAGCAGTCGGCTGCCGAAGCGGCCACTGCGCACACGCAAAACGAGGCGCACGGCGGCCGTCAGGATGACCAGGGTCAGCACCACGGCGACCCCCACATTGACCCAGTAGAGCCAGTTGTAGTGGCGCTCGAAGAAGGCACGCTCGGACGTGGTGCCGACGATGAGCACGAAGGCCAGCACACCGGCCACGCCCGTCAGGGTCACCAGGGTGATGACCCAGCCCCAACGCGAAACCTTGGTCATTTCAGAGTGAAGTCGGGCGCGAAGTAGCGCTTCTGCTCGATGCTGAGCGCAAAGCCCGATTGCAGGCCGATCTGCATGGGGCGCGGCAGCTGGGTGACGTCGAGCTTGTAGCTGAACTCGAGGTAGTAGCTGCCGCCGTCCTCGATGTCCTTGGCCTCGGCAATATGCCAGGCGCTCTGGCCGCGCATCGCGGTCAGCGCTTCGTCCAGCGTCGCGAAGCTTTGGTGCAGGCCGCCGTTGGAGACGCGGTACTGCCGGGTCAGGGACTGCCAGGCCAGGCGCCAGGTGCGCTCGGCGCGGGCGACGCGGGCGTCGCGCCAGTACCAGCGGTTGCGCAGCACGGTGGCCTCAACGACGAAATACAGCGGCACCCCCTTGTGCAGTGCGTCTTCGGCGGGGTGACTGAGTTCGAAATGAGTCGTGAAGCTCAGGTCCAGGCCGTCGTCGGCGCGGCGCGCGGACAGCTGGGACAGCTCGATGCCGTCTGCCCGCGCCGGCCCGGGGGCCAGGGCGAGCAGCACGGCAAAGAAGGCGGCGATGGCGATCCGGGCGAACAAATCAGGGTTTCGTGATCAGTGCGTAGAAAAAGCCGTCCAGAGGCGACTGCTGTTGCGAACCATTGTCAGCCAGGGGCAGCAGGTGACCTGTGAACCCGGGCACGGCATGGGACTTGGCGTCAGTTTGGCGTTGCAAAAACGCGTCGAGCTGGGCCTGGCCTTCGGCGCGGAAGACAGAGCAGGTGGCGTAGACGAGGCGGCCGCCCGGCGCGAGCAGCGGCCACAGCGCGTCCAGCAGCTCGGCCTGGATGCGGGCCAGGGCGGTGATGTCATCGGGGCGGCGCAGCCAGCGCACGTCGGGGTGGCGGCGCACGATGCCGGAGGCGCTGCAGGGGGCGTCAAGGAGGATGGCGTCGAAAGGCTGGCCATCCCACCAGGTGCCGGTCTGGCGGGCATCGGCGGCCTTCAGCGTCGCCTGTTGCTGCAGGCGGTTGAGGTTGTCCTGCACGCGGATGAGGCGCTGCGCGTCGGCGTCCAGCGCGGTCAGCTGCAGGTCGGGCTGCAGTTCCAGCAGATGGGCCGTCTTGCCGCCCGGTGCGGCGCAGGCGTCCAGCACGCGGGCACCCGGCTTGAGGCCTGCGCCGACGACGAGCGGAGCGGCGAGCTGGGCGGCCGCGTCCTGCACGGACACCAGACCCTCGGCAAAACCGGGCAGGGCCGACACGGGCACGGGCTTGTCCAGCACAACGGCCTGGGGCGTGGGAGCGCCCAGGGTGCGTGCCGCGATGCCGGCGGCCGCCAGGCGCTTCACGTAGTCATCCGCCGTGGCGCGCTGGGCGTGCACCCGCAGCGTCATCGGCGGTGGGCGGTTGTTGGCGGCCAGGAGGGCCTGCCACTGCGCCGGCCAGTCCAGCCGCAGCTTCTCGACCCACCAGGCCGGGTGGTTGAAGGCGCCCAGCGGGCTGCGCTCGGCGGCGGCGACGATGGCGCCGCGTTCGCGCAGAAAGCGACGCAGTACGGCGTTGATGAAGGCAGCGCTGGCCGGCGCGCGCTGCTTGGCGGCGTGGACGGCCTGGTCGACCAGGGTGTGGTCGGCGTACATGGGCGACGAATCGGGCTCGGGGTCGGGCCAGAGCAGGGCCAGCGAAGTCAGCAGCAACGCGTCGACGCGCGCCGGCGGCGCCTTGGGCGCGAGCTGCTGGCGGGCCGCTTCGGCGCCGCCCAGGCGGCGCAGCGCCGTGAAGGCCAGGGCCTGGGTGCCGGGGCGCAGGTCGGCGGGCACGCGGCCCAGCAGCTCGGTCAGGGATTTGCCCTCGCGCACGCCCTGGACGGCATCGGCGGCCTGGGACAGCAGCCGGTGCAGGGGAGCCGACATCGAGCCGGCTTGGGGGCTTTGGGACATCGCGCCAGTGTAGGAGCGGGCTTTGGCCGGAGAATTCGCGCCCATGAATGCACCCGCCCCCGACGCGCCCGTTTCCGAACGCATCCGCTACCGCCTCGTGTCGGCCGGCTGCCGCCACCACGCCAACGACAACATCGCCGCCTACATCGAGCCCGGTGAACTCGACGCGCTGCAGGCTGAGGTGCAGACCCGCATGCAGGAAGTGCTGAAGAGCCTGGTCATCGACACCGACAGCGACCACAACACGCAGGAAACCGCCAAGCGCGTCGCCAAGATGTTCGTCCGCGAGGTGTTTGCCGGCCGCTACGCCGAGGCGCCGACGGTGACCGAATTCCCCAACATCAGCCGCCTCAATGAGCTGATGATCGTCGGCCCCATCACCGTGCGCAGCGCCTGCTCCCACCACCTCTGCCCCATCATCGGCAAGGTGTGGATCGGCATCATGCCCAACGAGCATTCCAACCTGATTGGCCTGTCGAAGTACGTGCGCCTGACGGACTGGATCATGAGCCGCCCGCAGATCCAGGAAGAGGCCGTGATCATGCTGGCCAACGAGCTGGAGACCCGCGTGCGGCCCGACGGCCTGGCCGTCGTCATGGAGGCCGACCACTTCTGCATGCACTGGCGCGGCGTCAAGGACATCGAGGCCGCGATGACCAACAGCGTCATGCGCGGGGCTTTCCTGACCGATCCCAATCTGCGGCGGGAGTTCCTGTCGCTGATGAAGAAGTCGTGAGCCCCTCGTCCAGTCTCGGCCCGACCGCCTACAGCGAGCGCGCTTCGCTGAAGCCGTAGAGATTCGCCAGCACCCGCGTCGGGAACTGGTGCAAGGCCTCGTTGTACTGGCCGACCGCCTGGTTGAACACCTGCCGCGCGAATGCGCGCTGGCGCTCGATCAGTTTCAGCTCGCTGACCAGGCCGTCGATCTCGGTTTCGCTGCGCAGCTCGGGCTGATGGTCCAGCAGAGACAGCAAGCGGGTCAGCGCCGCGGCGTGCAGCGCGCTGGCCACGGCCAGGCTGCCGACCGGGTCGGGTGCCCAGGGCTTGCTCCGCGAGGCCAGGGCTGCGGCTTGCGATTCCGCCTGCGCGCTCGCCAAGGCATCGAACG